>NZ_JAMYMV010000091.1:0-20707 GCF_040318715.1 Mesorhizobium sp. M1050
CCTCCGATCATCCAGAGGTCCTTTCAGAATCGATTTCCGCACACCACACAAGAGTCCCTTTGTACTCATGTGCGATTCCCCTGCCGTCGACGGGGGAGAGGAAAGGTGCGAGTTCGCCAACCTTGGCGCCCTTCCTCTCCTCCGGAAGTATGAAAGTGAGGGCGAGGAACTCAAGTGCTGCCCCCCAATCGCCTTATATGGCCGCAACCCCAGCGCAACCTTCCCCCTAATTGCGCGTCCCCGCCCAACATCGACAAGAAATTTCGCAGACATATCTACATCTTGGTGTTGGGGAGGCTGCATCGACCGGCGTGGCCGGGACTGAAGGCTTGCCCGACGAATTCGCACTGGCCGTGCAGATATGCAACTATCGGCGCCAGGCAACATTGGAGGACTTGGTCATGGCCGATGCTGGGATGTTGCGGTTTCACGTTCCGGAGCCGGAAGTGCGACCGGGCGGAACGCCTGACTTTTCCAATGTGCCGATCCCGAAGGCCGGCTCGGTGTCGCGCCCCGAAATCTCTGTCGATCCGCGCACCATCCGCGATCATGCCTTCTCGATCATCCGCGTGCTGAACCGCAATGGCGAAGCCGTTGGGCCCTGGGCCGGCCTGCTTTCCAGTGACGAGCTTTTGGCCGGCCTGCGCCACATGATGACGCTCAGGACCTTCGACGCGCGCATGCAGATGGCGCAGCGCCAGGGCAAGACCTCGTTTTATATGCAGAATCTGGGCGAAGAGGCGGTGTCCTGCGCCTTCCGCAAGGCGCTGGCGCCGGGCGACATGAATTTCCCGACCTATCGCCAGGCCGGCCTGCTCATCGCCGACGGCTATCCGATGGTCACGATGATGAACCAGATCTATTCCAACGAGGCGGATCCGCTGAAGGGCCGGCAATTGCCGATCATGTATTCGTCGAAAGAGCACGGCTTCTTCTCGATTTCCGGCAATCTGGCGACGCAGTATATCCAAGCGGTCGGCTGGGCGATGGCTTCGGCCATCAGCAATGATTCGAAGATCGCCGCGGCCTGGATCGGCGATGGCTCGACGGCCGAGTCCGACTTCCATTCGGCGCTGGTGTTCGCCTCCACCTACAAGGCGCCTGTCGTGCTCAACGTCGTCAACAACCAGTGGGCGATCTCGACTTTCCAGGGCATCGCGCGCGGTGGCTCGGGCACGTTCGCGGCGAGGGGCCTCGGCTTCGGCATCCCGTCGCTGCGCGTCGACGGCAACGACTATCTCGCTGTCCATGCGGTCGCCAAATGGGCGGCGGAGCGTGCGCGCAGCAATCTCGGCCCAACGCTGGTCGAATATGTCACCTACCGCGCCGGCGCGCATTCGAGCTCGGACGACCCCTCTGCCTACCGGCCGAAGACCGAATCCGACGCCTGGCCGCTCGGCGACCCGATCGTGCGGCTGAAGAACCATCTCATCGCGCTCGGTGTCTGGTCGGAGGAGCGGCACACCCAGGCCGAGGCGGAAATCCTCGACACGGTGATCATGGCGCAGAAAGAAGCGGAAAGCCACGGCACGCTGCATGCCGGCGGCAAGCCTTCGACGCGCGACATGTTCGAGGGCCTCTACGCCGAAATGCCGCCGCATCTGCGGCGCCAGCGCCAGCAGGCGGGAGTCTGAGCCATGCCGAGACGCACCATGATCGAGGCGATCCGCGACGCCATGGACGTGTCGATGGCACGCGACAGCAAAGTCGTCGTGTACGGCGAGGATGTCGGCTTCTTCGGCGGCGTCTTCCGCTGCACCCAAGGCCTGCAGGCCAAATACGGCAAGAGCCGCTGCTTCGATGCGCCGATCAGCGAATCCGGCATCGTCGGCTCGGCCATCGGCATGGCCGCCTATGGCTTGAAACCGTGCGTGGAGATTCAGTTTGCCGACTACATGTATCCGGCATACGACCAGCTGACACAGGAAGCGGCGAGGCTGCGCTACCGCTCCAATGGCGATTTCACCTGTCCGATCGTGGTGCGGATGCCGACCGGCGGCGGCATCTTCGGCGGCCAGACGCACAGCCAGAGCCCGGAAGCGCTGTTCACCCATGTGTCCGGCCTGAAGACCGTGGTGCCGTCCAATCCGCATGACGCCAAGGGGCTGCTGATCGCGGCGATCGAGGACCCGGACCCGGTGATCTTCCTGGAGCCGAAGCGGCTCTACAACGGTCCCTTCGACGGCCATCACGACCGGCCGGTGACGCCATGGTCGAAGCATGCGCTCGGCGAAGTCGCAGACGGCCACTACACCGTGCCGCTCGGCAAGGCGGCGATCCGCAGGCCAGGGTCAGCCATCACCGTGCTCGCCTATGGCACCATGGTCTATGTCGCGCAGGCCGCCGCCGAGGAAACCGGCATCGATGCCGAGATCATCGATCTCAGGACGTTGTTGCCGCTCGACCTCGACAGCATCGTGGCTTCGGTGAAAAAAACGGGACGCTGCGTCATCGTGCACGAGGCGACGCTGACGTCGGGCTTCGGCGCCGAGCTGTCGGCGCTGGTGCAGGAAAACTGTTTCTACCATCTGGAAGCACCTGTGACGCGGGTCGCCGGCTGGGACACGCCCTATCCGCATGCGCAGGAGTGGGATTACTTCCCCGGCCCCGCCCGCGTTGGCCGCGCTCTCATCGAAACCATGGAGGCCTGAGATGGGCGAGCACATCATCAAGCTGCCCGATGTCGGCGAGGGTGTCGCCGAGGCCGAACTGGTCGAATGGCACGTCAAGGTCGGCGACATCGTGCGCGAGGACAGCGTGCTCGCCGCCGTCATGACCGACAAGGCGACGGTCGAAATTCCGTCGCCGGTCGATGGCGAAATCCTGTGGCTGGGCGCCGAGATCGGCGACACGGTGGCAATCGGCTCGCCCATCGTGCGGCTGAAGGTGGCGGGCGAGGGCAATGTGGGGGGTGCGGCGCCGGCAAAAGTCACGGCTGAGAGTACCCCCACCCCTAGCCCCTCCCCACAAGGGGGAGGGGGACGCGTTTCAACCACGAAGGCCGACGCCAAGTCAGCCACGTCCAAGAATGCGCCAAGAACCACGGACGCCAGGGAATCAGATACCGGTATACGGGCGGCAGAGACCGAGTCCCCCTCCCCCTTGTGGGGAGGGGCTAGGGGTGGGGGTACTGCGCCGACGTCCAGAGTTGTCGGGCCCGTCGCCGCTCCCCGTCCCGAAGGCGAAAAACCGCTGGCCTCGCCGGCTGTTCGCCTGCGGGCGAAAGAGGCCGGCATCGATCTGCGGCAGGTTGCGGGAAGCGGCCCGGCCGGCCGCATCGGCCATGAGGACATCGAGGCTTTCCTGGCACACGGTCCGCAGGTCGCCAGGGGCCTCGCCCGCAACGACGCGGTCGAGGACATCAAGGTGGTCGGCTTGCGGCGCAAGATCGCCGAGAAGATGATGCTGTCGAAATCGCGCATCCCGCACATCACCTATGTCGAGGAGATCGACGTCACCGCGCTCGAGGAGCTGCGCGCCGCACTCAACAAGGAGAAGCGCCCGGGCGTGGAGCGGCCGAAGCTGACGCTGCTGCCGTTCCTGATGCGGGCGATGGTCAAGGCGATATCGGACCAGCCCAATCTCAATTCGCTGTTCGACGACGAGGCCGGCATTATCCACCAGCATGGCGGCATTCATATCGGCATCGCCGCGCAGACGCCGTCGGGGCTGGTGGTGCCGGTGGTCAAGCATGCCGAGGCGCGCGACATCTGGGAGTGCGGCGCCGAGATCATAAGGCTGGCCGAGGCGGCCAAGTCGGGCACGGCAACCCGCGACGAGCTGTCCGGCTCGACCATCACCATCACCTCGCTTGGCGCCATGGGCGGCGTGGCGACGACGCCGGTCATCAATCATCCGGAAGTGGCGATCATCGGCGTCAACAAGATGATGGTGCGGCCGGTGTGGGACGGCACCCAGTTCATCCCGCGCAAGATGATGAACCTGTCGTCCAGCTTCGACCATCGCGTCATCGACGGCTGGGACGCGGCGGTGTTCATCCAGCGCATCAAGACGCTGCTGGAAACGCCGGCGCTGATTTTTGTGAATTGAGGGCGGAGATGTCGGCGGGACAGCGCCCCCCTCTGCCTTGCCAGGCATCTCCCCCTCAAGGAGGGAGATCGGCAGCTTCGCCATCCCCGCCTCTCTCTAAGTTTTGGAGATTGGCGAAAGCCGAGGTGACATCCAATCTCCCCCCTCGAGGGGGAGATGGCCGGCAGGCCAGAGGGGGTCGGTACGACTGGACGCGACCGCCTTGCGCGACAGATGCAGGCAGGCGCTCTACGCCCGGCGACCCCCTCTGTCGCCTTCGGCGACATCTCCCCCTCGAGGGGGGAGATTACGCGCTTCAAGGGGCGCGCGAAGGATCGCTGCAGAGCGCTCCTTTCGAGCAGGCGCGACAAATAGTTAGGATGTCATCATGAAAGAAATCTCCTGCAAGCTGCTCGTCATCGGCGCCGGTCCGGGCGGCTATGTCTGCGCCATCCGCGCCGGCCAGCTCGGCGTCGATACGGTGATCGTGGAAGCCGGCAAACCGGGTGGCACCTGCCTCAATGTCGGCTGCATCCCATCCAAGGCGCTGATCCATGCCGCGGAAGAGTTCGAGAAGGTCTTGCACATGGCCGGCGGCGAGAGCCCGCTCGGCATCTCGGTCACCGCGCCGATGCTGGACCTTGCCAAAACAATCGCCTGGAAGGACGGCATCGTCAGCCGGCTCAACAGCGGCGTCGCTGGCCTGCTCAAGAAGGCCGGCGTGAAGACCGTGCACGGCTGGGCGACCTTTCGTGACGGCAAGACCGTTGCGGTCGAGACCGAGACGGGAAGCCAAGTGATCCGCGCCGAGGCGATCGCCATCGCCACCGGCTCGGCCCCGGTCGAACTGCCATTCCTGCCCTTTGGCGGGCCGGTGATCTCCTCGACGGAGGCGCTGGCGCTAAGCGAAGTGCCGAAAAAACTTGCGGTCGTCGGTGGCGGCTATATCGGACTGGAACTCGGCATCGCCTTCGCCAAGATGGGCGCCAAGGTGACCGTGGTCGAGGCCTTGCCGCGGGTGCTGGCGCAGTATGATTCCGAACTCACCCGGCCTGTCGTCAAGCGGCTCTCCGCGCTCGGCATCGAGGTGATGACGGGCGTCAAGGCCAAGGGAACCAAGGGTGGCGCGCTGCTGGTCGAGACATCCGACGGCAAGAGCACCAAGGTCGCCGCCGACAAAATCCTGGTGACGGTTGGCCGCAAGCCGGTGACCGAAGGCTGGGGGCTCGAGCAGATAGACCTCGACTTGGCGGGCAAATTCATCCGCATCGACGACCAGTGTCGCACCTCGATGCGCGGCATCTTTGCCATCGGCGACGTCACCGGCGAGCCGATGCTGGCGCACCGGGCGATGGCGCAGGGCGAAATGGTCGCCGAGATCGTTGCCGGCCACAAACGCAGCTGGGACAAGCGCTCCATTCCCGCTGTCTGCTTCACTGATCCCGAGCTGGTGACGGCAGGCCTGTCGCCGGAAGAGGCCAAGGCGCTCGGCGGCGAGCTCAAGATCGGCATGTTCCCGTTCGCCGCCAATGGCCGCGCGATGACGAAGCTCGGCGAGGACGGCTTCGTTCGCGTCGTGGCGCGGGCGGACAACCATCTGGTGCTCGGCATCCAGGCGGTCGGGCAAGGCGCGTCGGAACTGTCGGCGGCGTTCGGGCTGGCGCTCGAAATGGGCGCAAGGCTGGAGGACATCGCCGGCACCATCCATGCCCATCCGACGCAAGGCGAAGGCTTCCAGGAAGCCGCGCTCAAGGCGCTGGGGCACGCGCTGCATATTTGAGGCGGTGCGATCTCCCCCCTTGAGGGGGAGATGGCCGGCAGGCCAGAGGGGGTCGGTTCGACTGGATGCGACCCTCCTTGCCTTGCGACAGATGGAGGTTGGCGCTTGACGCGCGGCGACCCCCTCTGTCGCCTTCGGCGACATCTCCCCCTCAAGGGGGGAGATTAGGCGCTCAGCTTGCCAGCCGGCTCGCCATCTCGTGCTGGGCATAGGCGCGGCCGAAGCGGTTGGCGAGGAAGGCGTCGAGCGCGATGTCTTCCTGCTTGACGAAGCCGGTCGCCGGCAGGCTGCCGTCGGCCAGCATGTCGAGCACGGCGCAGATGCCGGACGCGGTGGTGATCTGGATGGCGCTGCGCACTACCTGGCCGACCCGCTGGGAGTAGATCTTGTTGGCGTAGGTCTCTTGCAGCAGGCGGCCGTTCTTGCGACCGGAGACGGTGACGAAGACGATGACCACGTCCTGCAGCGTCGCCGGCAGGGCGCTTTCGAAAATGTCCTTCAGCACGTCGCGGCGGTGGCGCAGGCCAAGGTCGTTGAGCAGCGCCTTCATGATCGCGGCATGGCCGGGGTAGCGGATGGTGCGGTAGTTCAGCGTGCGCACCTTGCCTTTCAGCGTCTCGGCCAGCGTGCCCAGCCCACCGGAGGTGTTGAAGGCCTCGTAGGTGACGCCGTCGAGCGAGAATTCCTCGCGCTCCTCCAGCGGCGGCACTTCGACCAGCTCGCCCTCGACGATCGCCTCGCAGGGTTCGCAATATTCGTTGATGACGCCGTCGGTGCTCCAGGTCAGATTGTAGTTCAGCGCGTTCGACGGGTATTGCGGCAGGGCGCCGACGCGCATGCGCACGCTTTCTAGCGTATCGAAGCGGCTGGCGAGATCGTTGGCGACGATCGAGATGAAGCCCGGCGCCAGGCCGCATTGCGGGATGAAGGCGCTCTTGCCCGAGCGCGCCAGTTCCTTGACCCGGCGCGTCGAGACGACATCCTCGGTCAGGTCGAGATAGTGCACGCCGGCACTTGCCGCCGCCTCGGCGATGCGCGTGGTCAGATGGAAGGGGGCGGCACTCAGCACCGCGAACTTGCCGGCGAGGGCCGCTTCCAGCGTGCCGGATGCCTCGATGTCGAGCTCCAGCGTCGCGATCGTGGCCGGCAATTCGGCGGCAGCGAGCTGCGCCGCCGAGCGGTCGACGAGCGTGACCTGATAATCCCCGGTGGCGGCGAGCATCTCGGCAATGGTCGAGCCTATCTTGCCGGCGCCGACAACAACAACTTTCTTCATGACCGATCCCTCACATCCTTTGTTCAATGCATGTCGTTGTCCCAAAACCGCTGCACGCTTTTGGGCGACTGGATGAGGATCGCAGCTTGCCCGTCGAAAGGAAGCGTGGAATTGTTCGAAGCGAAACCATGATTGCGCGATCTGCCGACAGGAATCGTCGAAATGCTCAGTGACGCCGAACAGGCCCTGCTTTCGCTGCTGCGCGAGAACGCGCGCGCCTCGACCGCCGAACTCGCGCGGCGGCTCGGCGTGTCACGCACGACCGTGCAGAGCCGGCTCGAACGGCTGGAGCAACGCGGCATCATCACAGGCTATGGTGTGCGGCTGGCGCCGGACTATGAGCAGGGGCTGGTCCGGGCGCATGTGCTGCTCACCGTGACACCCAAACTCGCCGACAAGGTGGTGCGCGGCCTGCGCGCACTGGCACCGGTCAGGACGCTCCATTCGGTCAGCGGCAATTTCGACATGATCGTCATCGTCGACGCGCCGTCGATCCGCGATCTCGACCTGCTGCTCGACCAGATCGGCGCCATGGACGGGGTCGAGCGGACCTTGTCTTCGATCATCCTGTCGACGCGGATCGATCGGTGAGGGCGGGGAGCGGTGAAGCTGCTGATCTCCCCCCTTGCGGGGGAGATGGCCGGCAGGCCAGAGGGGGGTGTACAGGCGCCAACCTTGCCCAGTTGTTTTGACGTGATGCCAGAAATCGGCAGGTCGGCAGGACAGCACCCCCCTCTGCCTTGCCAGGCATCTCCCCCGCAAGGGGGGAGATCGGCCGTCATTTCGGCTTTCGCCTATCAATCCATTACTATCGGAAAGCTCACCGCCACGGCTAGGCCGGGCCGGCAATCCTCGAGCGTAATCGATGCTCCATGCAGATCGGCGACGGCCCTGACAAGGCTCAAACCCAGTCCGCTGCCCAGTGTCGAGCGGCTGTGGTCGAGCCGGTAGAGCCGCTGGAAGACCTTGTCGCGCTCGTCGGCGGGAATGCCGGGACCGCTGTCGGCGACGCTGGCGACAACGCGGTCGCCCTGGCGCGTCACCGATAGTTTGATGGAAGTGCCTGATGGACAATGGCGCAGCGCGTTCTCGACCAGATTGGCGAACATCTGCGTCAGAAGCTCGCGATCGCCGTGGATCCGGTCCGTCGTTTCCTGCCGTTGCGCCAACGACAGCGATTTTCCGTCGTCCTCGGCCACGTCGGCATAGATCTCGGCGATGGTTTGCAGCACCTCGCCCAGATCGACATCGCTGAACCGCGCCCGGCGCGCGCCGGCCTCGATCTGGGCGATGCGCAGCAGCGCGTCGAAGGTCTCGTTGATCTGCAGGCTCTCGGCATGCGCCTCGGCCAGCTCACCGGCGATTCTTTGACCCGACAGGTTCTTTTCGGACGCGCTGTCGAGGATCATCTGCAGCCGGTTGAGCGGCGTCTTCAGATCGTGCGCGATGTTGGCGCTGACCTGTCTCATGCCTTCCACCAGCGCCGACAGTCGATCGAGCGCGGCGTTGACCTGGGTTGAGACGATGTCGATATCGTCGCCCTTGCCGGTCAGCGGAATGCGGGTGTCCAGCCGTCCGTGCGAGACGTCCACCATGGTGGCGGCGATGCCGTCGAGACGGCGCTGGACACGTGAGGCAAGCAGGGCGCCACCGGCGACCGCCAGCCCGGTGATGATGAGCGTCCCCCAGCCGAAGCTCATCAGCACGATCGTCTCCAGCTCCTCCGTCTCGGAAAGGCTGAAGGCGACGGTCAAGGTGTTGCCGCCGACCGGACCGGAATAGGCGCGGTACTCGGCGCCCGGCGGCACGCCGGGCATCTCGGCATCGAACATCGAGAAGCCGTCGGGAAGCCCCGCTGCGGTGAAATTGCCGGCCAGGCGGTTGCCGGCCGCGTCGGTCAGCGAAAATAGCTGCTCCTTCTTGAGGCTGCGCATGGAGTGGCTGCCGACGGTCTCCACCAGCGCCTTGAGATCATTGTCGCCATAGGTCGCGGCGACGACCGCGTAAGTCTCCTTGATGGTGTCGTCGAGCCGCTCGGCAAGATCGGCGCTCATCATCTGGTAGACGATGGCGCCCGATAGCACGAAGGCCAGCACGAACAGGAAGGCGAAGGTCAAGGCAAGCCGGAACGGCGTGCTGCGCAGCAGGCGGGACCATGTTCCGGTCATGACGGCGCGTGCAGGCTGTAGCCGGTGTTGCGGACCGTATGGATGAGCTGGGTTCCGAACGGTTTGTCAACCTTGGCCCGCAGCCGGCTGATATGGGTTTCGACGACGCTGGTCCTGGGATCGAAATGAAAGTCCCAGACACGCTCCAGAAGCATGGTGCGGGTGATGACGCGGCCCTCGCCGCGCATCAACACTTCCAGCAGGCTGAACTCCCTCGGCTGCAGGTCGATCGGCTGGCCCCGCCTGATAACGCGGCGCATGATCAGGTCCATCTCCAGATCGGCAACCCGCAGAACGGTCTTCTGTTCCTGCGCCGCCGGCCGGCGGCCAAGCGCATTGATGCGGGCGAGAAGCTCGGAAAAGGCGAAGGGCTTGACCAAATAATCGTCACCGCCCGCCTCGAGCCCTTCGACGCGGTCGTCGACGCCGCCGACGGAGGTGAGAAAGATCGCCGGCGTCCCCACGCCGGCTGCGCGAACCGACTTGATCATCGACAGGCCGTCGAGACCGGGGATCATGCGATCGGCGATAATCACGTCATAGTTGCCGCTGGTCGCCGCGAAAAGTCCGTCATGGCCGTTGCGAAGCAGGTCGCAGACATGGCCGGCCTCGGTCAGTCCCCTGACGATGTAGTCAGCCGTCCTGTGGTCGTCCTCGACGAGAAGCAGTCGCATGAAAGGTCCGGTCCGTTGCCGAGATTGGCAAACTACCACCGGCATGGGGCCGTTCCTAGGATGTCACGAGCGCGCAGGGGTTCGATTCAGTCCGATTCCAGCAGGATTTTGTCGGCATCGTCGCCCATCAGGGTCATGTGGAGGACGACGGCAATGATGCCGCCGAGGAAGAGCAGGCTGGTGAAGGTGGTGCCGAAGCCCAGGCCGCCATGCCCGGTCGAGCGCGACAGCAGGTCGCCGAAGGAGGCGCCAAGCGGCCGCGTCAGGATGTAGGCGAGCCAGAAGGTAAGGATGCTGTCCAGATCGAGCAGCCAGTAGGCGAGCGTGATGAGCGCGATGACGCCGCCGAACAGCAGCCCCGTGGTGAGGTAACCCATGTCAAAGCTTTCGGCGACGAGATCGCCGGCGGCGGTGCCGAGCGAGAAGGTCAGGACAATCGCCAGCCAGTAGAAGATCTCGCGCCTGGTGGTGAAGATGGTGTGGATCGACAGCGTCCTTTCGCTGGCGTACCAGACCGCGAATGTCGCGGCGAGCGCCACCGAGAAGGCAATTGTCGTCGTCTGCAGGCGTACGCCGAAAGTGTCGACGAGGTTGTCCGTCACCAGCGTGCCGACGACGCTGGCCAGTAACACCGCCAGCCAGTATGCCCATGGGACGTAGCGTTTCTGCGCGAATTGAGCGACAAGCGCGGCTACCAGGACGCCGCTCATGACCAGCAATGTGACGGTCAACCCAAGCCCAAGGTTGACGGCGAGATAGTCGGCTGCGGTCTCGCCTGTGGTGACCGCCATCAGTTTGACAAGCCAGAAGTCGAGCGTGACGTCGGGAACCCTGTTCTGGGTCGGTGCGGCGGGTTGTTGTCTGTTGGGCGAGAGCATGGCGGATATCCCGAGATCTTCGATCGCGGCGCAGCAGAGCCGAGCCGGCATGCCGCACCGTAGGCAGCAGAGTTCACCTCAGCCTGTCCTGCGGCATACAAATTCGTAAGAATGGGCATGGGCTGCGCAAAAGACCTTTACGAATGCCTGGCGATGCGGTGATGAAATGCGAGGGCCTTGCATCCGCCATCAATGTAGTGATCAGTGCTCCGAAACCTGGCCAATGCCCGCTTTGGAAGCCCAAGGAAAACAAGAATGACCTACGCTTCCCTCAAGCCGGTTTCACGGGCCTTCGACCAGCGCAAGCGGTTGATCTTCGTGCGGGTCGCGGCGGTGCTGGCGGTGCTGCTCCTGTTTCTCACCAAACCTGGGTTGACGGAGGGCTCGGACGGGCACGAAGCGCTCGAGCTTCTCGGC
The DNA here is from genome assembly GCF_040318715.1 of Mesorhizobium sp. M1050. NCBI lineage: Bacteria > Pseudomonadati > Pseudomonadota > Alphaproteobacteria > Hyphomicrobiales > Phyllobacteriaceae > Mesorhizobium > Mesorhizobium sp. M1050. The sequence continues at coordinate 11,223 of NZ_JAMYMV010000091.1, forward strand.
TTGTGCCTGGTGCTCGTCTGCGTCGTCGGACGGCTCTGGAGCATCCTCTATGTCGGCGGCAAAAAGAACCAGGAACTGGTCTCGACGGGACCGTTCTCGACAATGCAGAACCCGCTCTACTTCTTCTCGACGATCGGCGCGATCGGCATCGGATTGGTGTACGGCTCGATGTTTGCGGCGCTGGCGTTGGGCCTTGCGAGTTTTTTCATCTTTCGCGCCACGGCGCGCAAGGAAGCCGAATTTCTGCTGGGCAAATTCGGCCCGGTCTATCTTGCCTATATCAAGATCACGCCCCGGTTCTGGCCAAATCCCTTTCTGTACCACGACCATGACGAGCTGCAGTTCTCGACGCGGGCGCTCAAGCGGACATTTTTGGACGGCCTCTATTTCCTCGCCATCTTCCCGGTCGTCGAACTGGTCGAGCATTTCAGGGCGACCGGCCTGTTGTTCCCAGCCTTCGTCACGCTCTACTGATCAGCGCCGCCGCACCGCTGCCCGCCGCGCGCTGTGCGCCAGAATAGCCAGGCAGCCGATCAGCAGCAGGATGCCGCCGAGGCGCGGCGGCAGCCCCAGCATCTTCACCGCTGCCGTGACCGCCGCAATCAGGATCAGCGCCAACAGCGCCAGGCTGCCGTCGTCCATGAACATGCCGATAAGCTCCTTGAGAGCGATGCGCACGACGCTCATCGAAGGTGTGATCCGGTTGGAGCGCGATGGGCGTCGCGCAACCAGCGGACGATGGCAAAGGATGCGAGCGCCATGACCGCGAAGATCGCCAGCAATGTGAGATCGGCACCGGGCCAGTCGGCGCCAATAGCTTCACCGGTCCAGAAAATGCCGAAGCTGGTCAGCATCACGCCGACGACGAACTTCAGCGCGTTTTCAGGAACGCGTGCCAATGGACGATGGACGGCGAGGCCGATGATCATCACCAGGACGAACGCTGCCAGCGCCCCAAGGCCGGCGTTGAGTGTTTGTCCATGTGCGCCGCCAACCGCGATGACGATGAACACCACCTCGACACCTTCCAGCAGCACCGCCTTGAATGCCGCCAGCCCGGCCAGGTAGTCCGCGCGGCGGTCGCCGGCCTGCTGGCGAAGTACCGCGGTTTCCTTCGAGAACGCCGCCTCCTCGTCATGCAGCGGGACGATCCCGACGCTGCGCAGAATGGCCTTGCGCAGCCACCGCATGCCGAACAGGATGAGCAGGACGCCGACCGTGAATTGCAGCGCGGTGATGGGAACAAGCGCCAGCAACGGCCCGAAAGCCAGCACGAGCGCCGCCAGGAGTGCCAGCGCCAATGCAGCGCCGGTCAATGCCGGCCGCCAGCCTCGGGTCAAGCCGACCGCGAGCACGATTGTGAAGGCTTCGACCACCTCAACGAACGAGCCGAGAAAGGCCGCGCTTACGGTGGAAACCAACGGTGCGAAATCAGTCATGGCTGCTGTCCCCTCAGGAATGCAGGCTTTTCTACCATAGACATTGCCGCGGCGCCCGACAGCATTCTTACAAATCCGTATGCAGCAGGGCGGCCGAGGCCTGACCCACGGCAGGCATAGTTAACCGGCTAATGGTGGCGACCTCGCCGTCGCGGTCGCGGCTCGCCAGCTATTTGTTTTTGCTCAGTTCCCCATGGAAACCGCTAAAAACTTTCCCGGAATTGCCTAGCCGCCGAGCGGATGAGGCATGTAGCCGACAAAACCCGCGATCTTCCAGCTGCCGCCGACCTTGGTGCAGAAATACAGCGTCTGCCACTTCAGCCTGTCGACGCTGCCGTCGGCCTTGGCGATCGAGCCGTCGAATTTCTTGTGCAGCACGGCGCGGTCGCCGTCGACATCGATGTCGCGCATGTTGGTGACGCGAAACAGCGCCTCGCGCAGCGGCTCAGCGAATTTTGTCGCCGCGGTCTCCTTGGCCTGGCGCAGCCACTCGTCGCGATAGACTTCCAGCCGCGGAAACTGCAGCCGCCAGGCGTCGGCATTGCTGAGGAAATGCGCGTGCATGCCGAAGAAGCTTTCGGTCACGAAATCGTTCTCGACCATCGCCCAGTCCTGGCCGATGAAGGCGTCGATGTCGCGCCGCACCAGCATTTCCCACAGCGCGTGGCGATCGGCATCGCCTGCCGGAAACGGGTTCTTGTCGTAGGTCATTGCTGTTGTCTCCGGTCTGCCAAACGCGTCTTCCGCTGCGGCCTACAAGGCTGCCCGTTTGGGCGCACGATGCAAGCGCTTCTGTAATAAAGCAACATGAATCCCCTGGAATGTTGCTTTCCAACAAAGTTCTATGAGGATCGCCCCGATCGGGGTAAATGTCGACGCAAGCGGGTGCATCCCGTCCCTGTACCAGAGGAGGTTATCCCTTGCCCAAGCAGACTTTCGGAACATCCCATGTGCCGTTGTCGCCAGCCGTGCGGGCCGGCGATCTCGTCTACATCTCCGGCCAGGTGCCCATCGGCAGCGATGGCATCGTGGTCAAGGGCGGCATTTCGGAACAAACCGAACAGGTGCTCGCCAATGTGAAGGCGGCACTGGCGCTCGCCGGCTGCACCCTGGACGATGTGGTCAAGACCACGGTCTGGCTGGAAGATGCGCGCGATTTCGGCGCCTTCAACGCGGTCTATGCCAGGCACTTTCCGAAGAACCCGCCGGCCCGCACCACGGTCGAATCGCGGCTGATGATCGATATCAAGATCGAACTCGAGGCGGTCGCCTACCGGCCTCTGTAAGCGAACGGCGAACCGGGGTGGCCCCAATGCAATTCGACCTCCTGCTTAAGGGTGGACGGCTGATCGATCCGGCGGCCGGCATCGACGCGCCGCGCGATGTCGCCATTGCCAATGGCCGGGTCGCCGCGATCGACGCCGATATCCCGGTGACCAGCGCCGCGCAGGTCGTCGATGCCACCGGCTGCATCGTCACATCAGGCCTCGTCGACCTGCACAGCCACGTTTATTGGGGTGGCACTTCGCTCGGCGTCGATGCCGATCGGCTGGCCGCCAAGAGCGGCACCACCACCTTCATCGATGCGGGCAGCGCGGGAGCCGGCAATTTCCTTGGCTTCCGCCGCCACGTCATGGAGCGCTCGAAGGTCCGCATCCTGGCCTATGTCAACATTTCCTTTGCCGGCATTTTCGGTTTCTCGCAGACGGTGTCGGTCGGCGAGTGCAGCGATCTCAGGCTGTGCGATCCGCGCGAGGTGGTCGCGGCAGTGCGCGAACATCGCGACGTCGTGGTCGGCGTAAAGGTCCGCTCCGGCAAGCATGCCGGCGGCACCAGCGGCATCGTGCCGGTCGACCTCGCGCTGGAGGCCGCCGACCAGGCCGACCTGCCGCTGATGGCGCATATCGACGAGCCGCCTCCAGGCCGCTCGGAAGTGCTGCCGCGCCTGCGCAAGGGTGATATCCTCACTCATTGCTTCCGGCCTTTCCCCAATGCGCCGGTGTTCGCCTCCGGCGCTGTGCGACCGGACATGCGGCTGGCGCGCGAGCGCGGCGTCATCTTCGATCTTGGCCATGGCATGGGCTCGTTCGATTTCGCGGTCGCGCGGGCGATGCTCGAGGAAGGGTTGGCGCCCGACGTGATCAGCAGCGACGTGCATCTCTACTGCGTCGACGGGCCGGCCTTCGACATCCTGGTCTGCATGTCGAAGCTGCTGGCGCTCGGCATGCCGCTGGTCGAGGTTTTGCGCGCCGCGACGCAAACGCCAGCGCGGGCGATCGCGCGGCCCGATCTCGGCACTCTGGCGGTCGGCACCGTCGGCGATGTCGCCGTGCTGCGGCAGCGCCCGGGCCGCTTCACCTTCGTCGACGCGGTCGGCGCCTCGCTGGTCGCCGACCAGCGGCTGGTCTGCGAAGGCATCGCCATCGGCGGCACGTGGTGGCCAAACGAGGCGGTGAACGACGTCAGCGAGACCGAGCGTTTCGAGCCGCATGGGTCGCATACGCATATCGAGGTGGCGGCCCAGCATTTCCGGCACCGGCATGATTAGCTGATCTCCCCCCTTGAGGGGAGATGGCCGGCAGGCCAGAGGGGGTCGGTTCGACTGGATGCGACCTGCTTGTGGCAGATGGAGGTTGGAGCTTTACGTGAAGCGACCCCCTCTGTCGCCTTCGGCGACATCTCCCCCTCGAGGGGGGAGATCAGCAGCGTCAGCTCACCGCTCCATAAACCGGCGTCTCAATCCCCTCCATCCGTGCTTTGATCTGCAGCGCTACATACTTCGAATAGAAGCGCGACAGCGCGAGGTTGCCGCCGTGGAACCACAGCGCTTCCTGCGCGGTCGGTTTCCACATGTTGCGCAGCTCGCCTTGCCATGGTCCGGGATCGCCCTTGACGCCCGAGCCAAGACCCCAGCAGGGGCCGACCTTGTCGGCGACCTCGCGCGAGACGATTTGCGCCACCGTCTCGTTCATCGACTGATAGCCGGTGCAGGCGATGATCGCGTCGGCGGCGAGTTCGGTGCCGTCCTCGAACAGGATGCCGTCCTGCGTCAGCGATCTGATGGCGACGCCGCTGCGGATGCCGATCTTGCCGTCGATGATCAGGTCGGACGCGCCGACATCGATGTAGTAGCCGGAGCCGGTGCGGTAGGCCTTCATCAGAAGGCCGGTCTCGTCGTCGCCGAAATCGATGGCGAAGCCGGCGGCTCGCAGGCGGGCGTAGAAGGCCGCGTCGCGCGCCTTGATCACCTCGTAGAGAGCCCGCTGGCCCTTGGGTACGAGCGCGAACGGCATCGAGGCGACGATCATGTCGGCTTTCTCGGTGGTGATGCCGCGCCAATGCCTTCTCCGAGAAGATCTCGAAACCGACCTCCATCAGCGTGTCCGACTTGACCACGGTGGTCGGCGAGCGCTGGATCATGGTGACGTCGGCGCCGCTTTCCCAGAGATCGACACAGACATCATGACCGGAGCTTGCCGCACCGATGACCGCGACGCGTCTGCCGTGGAACTTCTCGCCGCTGTCATATTGGCTGGAATGCAGCAGCTCGCCTTTGAATCGATCGGCGCCCGGCAGGTCGATCCGGCGCGGCGGACCATAGGCGCCGGTGGCGAAGACGATGTGCTTCGGCTTCAGCGTGATGTGCCGGCCGGCGCGATCGACCATCACGGTCCAGACTTTCTCCGCCTCGTCATAGCTGGCGCTGAGGCAGTTCGTGGCGGCCCAATAGTTGAGCTCCATCACGCGCGTATACATTTCCAACCAGTCACCCATCTTGTCCTTGGGCGTGAAAACCGGCCAGTTTTCCGGGAAGGGAATGTAGGGCAGATGGTCGTACCAGACCGGGTCATGCAGCACGAGCGTGCGGTAGCGGTTGCGCCAGGAATCGCCGGGCCTTGAATTCTTCTCGATGACGACGGTGGGCACGCCGAGCTGGCGCAGCCGCGCGCCGAGCATGATGCCGCCCTGGCCGCCGCCGATGACCAGGCAGTAGGGCTGTTCATCAGTGCCAAGCTCGCGTGTCTCGCGCTCCCGCGCCTCCGACCAGGTCTCGCGCTCCGGATCGGCCTTGTGGCGGACGCCGAGCGGACGCTTTGCCCCCTTGCGCTCCTCGAACCCTTTGAGCTCGGTCATCGCGGTGAACAATGTCCGGCAGCGGCCATCGCGCAGCCGCATGATGCCCTCTCCTGACGCCACTGCGGTCTCGAAGCTGAACCAGGCCCCGATGGTGCCCTCGTCCGAAGTCGCCTCGCCGGTCAGCTGCCATGCCGTCGGCCTGGTCGTAGCCAGCGTTGCCTTGAGCATGCCGGCGATCGCGTCGCGGCCTTCCATGGTCGTGATGTTCCAGGTGAAGGTCAGGAGATCGCGCCAGTAGCAGTCATCGACGAACAGGTTGCTCGCTGCCGCCCCATCGCCCGCTTCGAGCGCGTGCGCAAAAGAAGCGAGCCATGCCGCTGCCTGTTTCGATGGTGCCATGTCCAGCATTACTTCACACTTTCGTTTTGGCGTTGGCCTCGCCCGTTCTTTCCTTCTCAACTTGTGGGACAAGGCAGAAGCGCAGCCTCAATCCCCGAGCGGCTCCATCTCCTTGCCCGAATCCTTGATCAGCCAGATGATGTCGGGGATGCGCCTGACAGGATCGCGCCCTCCATATCGTGGCCCGGATCAGGCCCTTCCTGGCTGCCAGCTTCGGTCATGATCCTTTCCTGGGGTTGCTAGGCAGACTTCTTAGCATGTTTGCAGGCTATGGCTCCACGGGGCCATTCTGGATGATGACTGCGGCGCAGTATGACACCAGGAAGTAACCCGACCACAGAGCGCCCCAAGGGCCCTCGCTATCCAATCACCTCCAGCCGCCTCGGCAGGCGGTTCATGGCGACAGGTCCGTTCGGCGTGATCAGGAACTGGTCCTCGAGATTGAAGCTGGCGAGGCCGTCGATGTAGAGCGGGATCTCGAAAGCCAGCACCATGCCGGCTTCGATCACGACATCGCTGTCGGCCGCAATGAACGGCCATTGTTCGGAAAAGACCGATTGGCCGACGCCGTGGCCGAAATGACCGCGGCGATAGGAGCGCAGCCCTTGCCGCGCCAGGCTGTCGGTGGCGCCGCGATGCACTTGGGCGAGCGTGGTCCCCGGAACAAGGGATGCCAGCCCGTCCTCGAAGGCCCGTTCGGCGATCGCATGCAGCTCGGCCTGCTCAGCCGATGGCGGCCCGAAGGTGAAGTTGCGCGACATGTCGGAGGCCGTAGCCGCCGACCGTGCAGACCATGTCGCACTTCAGCGGGTCGCCGGGCACGGCTTTCGCATCGGCGGCTTTGGCCTTCGCGCCCAGCGTCACATATTCGGCCGTCGCAGCGGGATGGGACAGGCCCGCCGCGGCGCTGGCGACGCCTTCCCGGTAGAGGGCAATGAGATCGGCTTGGCACATGCCGGCCATCGCATCCACCTGCAGCCGCTCCAACCCGGCCTCCGACAGGGTGATGCCTTGCTGCAAAAGGTCGACCTCGCGTTGCGACTTGATGGCCCGCAGCCTGTCGAGCGCGGCCGCTCCATCAACCATGATGCAGGCCGGCAGCAACGACTGCATGGCCAAGAAATCTGCGGCGGCGATGAAATCGAGATCGACGCCAATCGTTGCGCGGTCGAGACCGAAGCAGGTCAAGATTTCCTTCAGCGCGCGGACGGAATTGGTCAGGTCGAATGTCGCCGGCCGCGAGAAATCAGGCGCCCGGTCGGACGATGTCAGGCCAGCCTCGATGCGTTGCACCAGCGACAGGCCGGACGTCGAGCCGTCAAGCGTAGCGGTTTCGATCCAGACCGGGTGGCTGCGAATGACAGCTTCGGGCAATGCCGCCTGCAGCTGCGCCGCATTGAAGTCCGCCACCACCACGCCGATCGGCAGGTCCTGGCCAGCGGGAATGATGACGAAGCCGGCGCCGGCACGCCGGAACAGTCCCGCCGGACCGATCGAAGCACCGGTCGCATAGTGGAAGGCCTCGGGCGCGCACAGCACCAGTGCCTCGATGCCGGCGCGATCCATCAGTTGAGCCGCGCGCTGGCGGTCGACAAAGCCTGTCATGGGTTTCTCCGAATGTCCGAAGCGGCAACGGAGCATTCCGGACAGCGACGATCAAGTGGCAGATGTGGGGCAGGCGTTGTGCCGAGGGACACAACCCGGCGGTTTCGACCACTGCCCTTTCCGGGCGCGGGTCTGAAGCGATCGCCCCTGCGATGACGCAGGGAGCAACGGACGGAAACCGCTATTTGATCGATTCCAGCTTGGCGACGGCGGCATTGGGCTTCGGCTGGGCCGGCCTGGTGGGCGGGCTAAGCCGCAGCGCGCCTGTCGTGCCGGCCTTCCCTGATTTCCTCGGCGAGCTTGTCGCAGAACGCGTCGAGATCGCCTGGGTTGCGGCTGGTGACAAGCCCCTGGTCGGTGACCACCGCGCTGTCTTGCCAGACACCACCGGCATTGATCACGTCGGTCTTGATCGATTTGTAGGACGTGACCCGGCGGCCCTTCACAATTCCGGTCTCGACGAGAAGCCAGGGCGCATGGCAGATCGCGCCGACGACCTTGTTGGCCGACCAGAACGATTTGATGAAATTGAGGACTTTCGGCTCGATCCGCAGCAGATCGGGGTTGATAACGCCGCCGGGCAACACGATCGCGTCATAGTCCTCCGCCCGCGTCTCATCCAACATCTTGTCGACTGGCACCTCGCGGCCCCAATCCTTGTGATCCCAGCCCTTGATCTTGCCGCTTGCGAGCGACACGACATCGACCTCGGCGCCCGCTTCGCGCAATTTCTTGAGCGGCACCTCAAGTTCGGCTTGTTCAAAGCCATTTGTCGCAAGGATAGCGACGCGCTTGCCGGAAATGTCCTGCATGGTTTTCTCCATCATTGGGTTGATGGAAGAGCTAACGAGGTCCAGCGGGAAGCGTTCCTTGCTGTAACTTTATGTGACTTCTGGAGGATGATTGAAGGGATTTCGGTCAGGTACCCCCACCGGCCCGGTCAATGTTGTCGACCCAAAAGCCGGTTGAAACCAGGTTCGGCCGCGCAGCCCCGCCGGGTCGCGGCGAGCGCTACATATGGCCAACGAGCTGTCGGCGATATTTCTTATACTGCCACTCGATGCGCTTGTACCAAAGCGGCCGTTGACTGTCGGGATTTATGGACGTCAAGAAGGCCCCATTGTGCGTGCCCTGCTCAACAAAGGGTCTCTCGAACCAAAGCACCTCCACCCCGAGCGCCGCGTCCGCACCGTCGATCTCGTGGCCGATCGGCGCGGACATCTTGCGTGCATCAAACCAGGCGCACCTCTCGGCTGCCACGGAGCGGGTGATGATATAGGAATCGGTGGATCTGCCGTGAGGGGCTGGATAGAGATGTTGTCCGCGCTTCAACTTGAACGCCGAAATGTAGTACGTACCGGCATTGCCGATATAGATGACGGCCTTGCGGTTTGGATCGCCGAGCTCCGCCAGAGCTGCGTTAAACTTTGTATTGAAATTGGCCGCCAGGAAAACGTCGTCCTCAAAGACCAGACAATAGGGCTTGTCGGTCTGCAGAAACTCACGCCAGATCCCGATGTGTTTCAAGGAGCAGGACAGTTCCGCCAGTTTGAGAGCGCCTGGCACGGTAAGCCTTTCGACCTCTTCGTCAGTAATATCTGAAACATCCCAGTGAAGATACCAGGTGGCCGGGATACCATGACGGGCGACCTGCCTTGCAATGTGCTGTTCGCGGTCATCATAGCCCTGCTTGACGTGGCAAACACGCACATAGACCTGGTCGGCGGGAAACGTAGGCATTTGCCGTGTATAGCCATCGGCTTTTTGCGAGTCTACGCCTTGAACGGTCACGGGACACAGCTTCTTATTCGCCATGCCGAAGCTCTTTGATTTAGAGGCGGATTCAAATTTCAGATCGAATCGACCTGAAACCATCCGGTTCTAGAGCGGGATGAATTTAGGTTGGGCATAGCCAGCCTCGGTGAAGTAATTTCGGCATTCGGTTGACGTGACCTCGCCGAGGAT
>NZ_JAMYMV010000092.1:0-19892 GCF_040318715.1 Mesorhizobium sp. M1050
GGCCGCGTCTTTTGTGTTTACCACCATGGTAACCGGGCCGGGTACCAAGGGGGGGGCGGCCCGCGGGGCGCGGGGCGCGCCACGGGCGCCGGGAGATACGCCCTATTTCTTCAGGACGGCGTTGGCCTTGGCGGCTGCGTCCTTCAATCCTGCCTCGGGGTCGCCGCCGAGATAGATCTTCTGCATGGCATCCGACGTGATCTGCGCGACCTCTTCCCAGCCGGGAATGACCGGCGCGAAGCGGGCGTCGGGCAACAGCGCGGTGAACGCCGCCAGATCGGCATTGTTGACGTAATAGTCCATTTTCGCCTCTTCCTTGTTCACCGGTAGGAAGCCTTCACCTTGCGTGAACTTGGCGCGCTGTTCCGTGGTAAACAGGAAATCGAGCAGCTTCCAGGCCTCGTCCTTGTTCTTGGAGTTTTTGAACATGATGATGGAATCGGTGACGCCATACGTGCCGCGCGCGCCAGTCGGCCCGGCGGGAATGGCCGCCACGCCGTATTTCAGGTTCGGCGCCTCCTCCTTGATCTGGTTGGACAGGAAGGGTGCGGTGATCATCATGCCGACCTTGCCCTGCTTGAACAGGTTCTGTACGTCCTCGCGGCTGTTGGAGGTGACGCCGGGCTCCGTCAGACCTTCGTCGATCATCGACTTGTAGAGCTTGGCGGCTTCAAGCGCACCAGGGGTGCTGAGACCGGAGGTGCCGTCCTTGTTGAGGATTTCGGTACCGTAGGACCACATCGCATAGTAGTAGTAGACGTCGGTCTCGATCTCCTTGCCCTGCAGGCCGAAACCGAAGGTGCCGGACCCGAGCGCCTTGATCTTGCGGGCATCTTCCTGCAGCTCGGTCCAGGTTGCCGGCGGATTGGCGATGCCGGCCTTCTCGAACAGCTCCTTGTTGTAGTACATGGCGCGCGCCGAGGCCGCGATCGGCAGGCCGTAGGTCTTGCCGTCCATGATCGAGGGCGAAAGAAAAGTGTCGATGAAGCGGTCCTTGAAGTCAGGCTTGATGTAGCTATCGAGCGGCTCCGCGACGTCCTGCTGCACGAAGTCGATCAGCCAGCGCGTGCCGATGATCGAAAGATCGGCATTGGTGCCGGCGGTGATGTCGGTGGTCAGCTTCTGCAGCAGCACATCCCAAGGTACCACCTCGAACTTGACTGATATGCCGGGGTTTGCCGCCTCGAATTCCTTCTTGACGTCGGCGAAATAGGGAGCAGTCTTGGCGCTGTACTCGGCAACGGTGACGCGCACCTCGCCCGCATCCGCCTGCGCCGCGATTGCCAGCATGCTCATTCCGGCCATCAGGCCGGCAGTCCATTTTGCAAGGCTCATTTGATCTCTCCCATTTGATATTGCGCATGCGCGCTCTTCGTAGCCTAAGCCAGAAGATTTATGTGACTTTCCTACGTTATCCGGGATTTAATGGCTTGCAAGCAGATTTTTCTGTTGCTTACTTACATATTCTGGCCTAGGCCTTGCACGGATCTGTCAGCGAGGACGACGCACGGTGGTTTCGCGACCCAAATTCGAAGGCAAAGCCGAGTTCGAGGGCAAAGCCGTCGTGGTGACGGGTGCCGGCGGCGGACTCGGCTCCGCTATCGTGGCGCTGATGGCGCAACGGGGCGCCAGGGTTATCGGCTGCGATCGATCGAGCGAGACGTTGAGGAGCCCGCATCTTGCTTCCCGCCACGTCTTCGATCTTCTCGACAAGGCGTCGATTGCGACGGCGATCACCGCGATCCTCGAACGGGATGGCGTGCCGGACATTCTCATCAACAATGCCGGTTGGACGCGCGCCGAGACGCTCTCCGCGCTCAACCCCGGCAGTATAGAGCAGGAACTCGACCTCAACCTGACCGGAGTGGTGACTTTCGCCGATCCGCTGGTCAAGGCGATGGCCGGGCGCGGCTCCGGCAGCATCGTTTTCATCTCCTCGGTCAACGCCATCGCGCATTTCGGCAATCCCGCCTATGCCGCGGCCAAGGCCGGCATCAACGCCTATGCCAAGGCGATCGCCGTCGAGCTCGGCCGCAACGGCCTGCGCGCCAATGTCGTCTGCCCCGGGTCGATCCACACCGCCGCCTGGGACCACCGCCTTGCCAAGGATCCCGAAATCCTCGGCAAGCTGCAGCGGCTCTATCCGCTCGGCCGCTTCGTCAACGCTTCGGAAGTGGCGGAAGCGGTCGCTTTCCTTGCGTCCGATCGCGCATCTGGAATAACAGGCGTGGTGATGCCGGTGGACGCAGGGCTGACCGCTGGTTGCCTGCCGTTCATCGACAATATTCTGGGAGCGTGAGCATGACCGACGTCGAGTTTCGCGACCTGTCGAAATCCTTCGGGCAGCACAAGATCCTCGAAAACATCAGCCTCGACATCAAGAGCGGCGAGTTCGTCGTGCTGGTCGGCCCATCCGGCTGCGGCAAGTCGACCTTGCTGCGCATGCTGGCCGGCCTGGAGACGATCACCTCCGGCGACCTGTTGATCGGCGGCGTGCGCGCCAACGCGTTGCCGCCGCAGCAGCGCAACATTGCCATGGTGTTCCAGTCCTATGCGCTGTTTCCGCACCTGAAGGCATCGGAGAATATCGGCTTCGGCCCGAAGATACGCGGCGAGGCACGCGAGGCGGTCGACCAAAAGGTCAAGAAGGCGTCCGGCGTCCTCAATCTCTTCTCCTATCTCGACCGCTACCCCCGCCAGTTGTCGGGCGGCCAGCGCCAGCGCGTCGCCATGGGCCGCGCCATCGTGCGCGAGCCGTCGGTGTTCCTGTTCGACGAACCATTGTCCAATCTCGACGCGCAACTGCGCGTGCAGATGCGCGTCGAGATCAAGGCGCTGCACCAGCGGCTGAAATCGACGATCGTTTATGTCACCCACGACCAGATCGAAGCCATGACCATGGCCGACCGCATCGTGGTGATGGATCGCGGGCGGATCCAGCAGGTCGGGGCGCCGCTGGAGCTTTATGACAGCCCGGCCAACAAGTTCGTCGCCAGCTTTCTCGGCTCCCCATCGATGAGTTTTGTCTCGGGTTCTCTCAAGACATCGCCCGAGAAAACCTGGTTCGAATCGGTCGGTGGCGGGCGGCTTGCGCTTGCCGGCAAAGAGGTACCTGTGGGCACTGCAGTGGAGGCCGGCATCCGGCCGGAGCACTTTGTCATCGGCGAGGCTGCCGACGCGATGGCGATCAAGGTGGATGTCGTCGAGCCGACCGGCTCCGAAACCCACGTCTATGGCGCCATCGGCACTGACACGGTGCGCGCCGTGTTCCGCGACAGGGTGCCGATCAGGCCGGGCGACGTGCTGCCGGTGACTGTCGACCCCGGCAACATCCACCTGTTCGACAAGGCGACGGGCCTGCCTCTATGAAGACGCCGGCCGACATCATCACGCGACTACAGCTGATATTGCAGGACGGAACGAAGTCGGATCGCAAGCTGGCCGGCTTCGTGCTGACCGATCTCGACTTTGTCTCAAAGGCGGCGATTTCGGAAATTGCCGCGCGGGTCGGCGTCAGCGAGCCGACCGTGACACGCTTCTGCCGCAACCTCGGTTGCGAAGGCTTGCGCGACTTCAAATTCTATCTGGCGCAAGCCATCGCCATCGGCGGCCAGTATCTGTCGCCGGAACCGTTGAACCGCGATGCCCGCGAACAGCGCATCGCTTCCGCCATCACCGAAGCGGCGATATCAGCCATCCAGCGCGCCAGCGAAAATCTCGACATGACGACGCTGGTCGCCGTCGCCGCACGCGTCGCCGTTTCCGGCAATGTGCTGTGCATCGGCTCCGGCGGCATTTCGTCGATGATGGCGACCGAGATGCAGAACCGGCTGTTCAGGCTGGGCGTGTCGGTGCTGGCGCAGATCGACGGACAGCTGCAGCGCATGTACGCCGCAGTTGCCACCCCTGACACCACGCTGATCGCCTTCTCCGTCTCCGGCTATGCGCGGTCGGTGATCGATGCGGTGCAGGTCGCCCAGCAATATGGCGCCACCACAATCGCCATCACCCCGCCGGATTCCGCACTCGCCAAGGTCGCCGACACGGTCATCAATTTCCAGTCGCTGGAGGACGGCAACATCTACAAGCCGACATCGTCGCGCTATGCGCTGCTGTCGATCGTCGACATGATCGTCACGTCGGTCGCCGAGACGCGCGGACCGCGGGTTCTGGAAAACCTGCGCCGCATCAAGCAGAGTGTGAACACCTTGAAAGTCGACGATCCGCGTCTGCCGCTGGGGGATTGAACCTCCATCAAGGGCATCACGACTGTTGGCCGAGCGCCTCGATGTTTTTCGCCAGCATCGCCGGGTCGCCTGCGATGCGCACGGTCTTCAGCCGGGCGGTGCCGCCAGCGACAATCGAGACGGCGGACACCGGTACGTCGAGCGTCTTGGCGATCAACTTTTCGAGCGCTTTATTGGCTGCACCGTTTTCCGGCAGGGCGCGGACGCGAGCCTTGAAATGGCTTCGTCCGTCCGCTGACGTCTCGACGCCTTCAAGCCTGTCCAGCGCAGCCTTTGGCGTCAGCCGGACAAACAGGTCGACGCCACCATCGCGCAAGCGGAACGGGCTCACAGGATCAGAGGTGCCACCGTGGTGAGTATGAACTGCCGCAAGAAGAACAGGACCAGAAGCAGGATGATCGGCGAGATGTCGATGCCACCAAGGTCCGGCATGAAACGGCGGATCGGCCGCAATGCCGGCTCGGTCAGGCGGTAAAGCATGTTGCCTATGGAACCGACGAACTGATTGCGCGAGTTGACGACGTTGAAGGCGTAAAGCCAGGAGAAGATCGCCGAGGCGATGATGACCCACCAGTAGAGGTCTAGCGCCATGACGATTGTTTGAATGAGGGCGAGCATGCCTGTCTCCAATTGTTGCCGACATGTAGCCATTGCAGGCGAAACCGGCAAGTGCCGCCTTCCGCCGCATGCGGCCCGAAGTCGGCGGCCGCCGATTTCGGCAAAGCGCCGCCTTGACAGGAAACCACGGCGCCCGATAAATGCCCCATCCGCTGGACGGGGCTGTAGCTCAGCTGGGAGAGCGCGTCGTTCGCAATGACGAGGTCAGGAGTTCGATCCTCCTCAGCTCCACCAGCGGAATAATGGATTTCTGCTTTTCACGACAAGAGAAACGCTGCACGCTCGCCTGCCGGCGATATTTGTTGTGCCAACGTGCCGGCGAAGGCCGCTACTGCGCCTCGCGATACCTGATAAAACTGTTGTCAGTTGGACTTTTGGCGGAAGCTGCCCGTGGATTGCCGCTATTTTTCTGGAAGCCGCCCCCCTAGATTGGCGCTACCAAATCAGTTTTCTGTGCGTTGTGACAAGGCGTTTCTGCGGGGCGACTGGAGACGCTATATGGGTTTTCGAATCGAAATGAAGAAGCCGCCTGCGGAAGCAAAAACGTGTCAATTCGCGAGAATCTCGCTGCAAACCTTAGACGGCTCTGCAAGGACCATGCCTCCGTAAGCGCGGTATGCCGTGAGCTGGGCATCAACCGCACGCAGTTCGAGCGCTACCTGCAAGGACAGACGGTTCCGAACAAGGCCACCGCCGCGCTGATATGCGACTACTTCCGGATCAACGAGCCCGAACTGTACCGGGATCCCGGTGTCGCCGAACCCAGGTTCCGCGGCCTGCCGCAGGTGTCCGAGGGCTTGTTCAACCAGATGATCCGCCCGCCCAGCCCATCGATCGCGGGGGGCACCCTATTTCACCTATTTTTCGATCCCGGTCCGGCCCGACCTCTTGATGCGGTCAGTAACCTTCGTGCGTCGCCAAGCCGAGTTGGTCACCTTCAGAAGCGTCACCGGATGGTCGGAACGCCAGGGATCGACATCAGCGCGGGCGCGAGGCAACCACTATGGGGTGGCGATCTCGCGCCTGAACTGGATCTATTTCAGCGGCATCAACCGCCGCCAGACCGGCGAGCCGTCGCTGATCTCCGTGCAATGGGCTCCGATCTTCGAACCGGTGCTGATTGGCAAGGCCATGCTTCTGACGGAGGCCGGGCCGGCATTCGTGTCCGTCATCATGCGGCGCGACACCGCCAACATCCGTTCAAGGGACGCCATCCGCATGGCACATGTCATCAGGCTCGACGATCCCGGCGTCGATCAACTTGTGGTCAGCCTGACCCACGATGGGCTGGGCTGATCGCCTCGATCACCGTGGTTTACGCTAAATAAGAATAAGCCTATACCGAAAAAGCGTACGTTAGCGATTGTCTACTCTGTATCTGAATAAAAACGATATTTTACACTTTAAGACCAGGAAAGATGATCCGTCCGCCGGTCTTTGGCGCGCAGATTTACTACAATTTTAACAGACTATTAATGCTTTCGACCTTACCTTTCTTGCTGTGGATCTCGTTCTGGGGGCTTTCAACGAATCCCGATGGTCAGGAAGGGTCGAAAATGGCCAGGAAAGTGAACACAACTCCGAAGCTGACGATTGCGGCCGGCACGCAGACCGTCTTCTTTTCGCAGGTCATGCACGACAACAAGCGCTGAAGGCGTTCCGCGCCGACGTTCCCCAGGGTACCATCAGTCTGACAGGAGCAGCACGTGTCGAATCAGTCCTTACGTCAGTCGGAACTCGACAGTCTTCAGTATATTTCGTCGGTAACCAATGAGCTCGTGCAGATGGCCGAAGCCGGCCGTTTTCCCATGATCTCTTATCTGCTGGGCATGGCCTATGCGGAAGCCTTCGACGTTCTTCGCGGCGCACGGCCGGCCAGGCACACGCAGCTCAGTGGTAACCCGCTGCACCCCAAGGCAAAGGACAATCGCACCGCCCAGCCCAGGAGTGCGTAGCGGCATGCGCTCGTCGCGGTAGCAATTGACGATAGCTGCCAGGCCGTCAGTGTCTGGAGCGGAGTGGACGCCTTCCGACGACCCGAATCTCAGGATGCTGCGCACGAAATACCGCTTCTATCTGCAGCAGGTCGAGGCCGTGGGCCTGTCGTTGAGCTGCTGATGAGCCCGGCTTTGGTCTCGTCTCTAGTTGCGCAGGCTGAACACGAATGGCGCCGTTCGGCTCTGGCGCGAACCGAGTTCCGGCGGCGGTGCCGGCACTGTGGCGCCTTGCAGCACCGCCAGTGCGGCGCGGTCCAAATCCGCATCTCCGGACGAGCGAGAGAGCCTGGCGGACAGGACCCGGCCGGACGAGTCGACCGTGAAGGCGACATACGGCTTGCCTTCCACCCGGCGAGCCTTGGCCGAACTGGGATAGCGCGTGTGCCGCTTGATCCAAGCGCCCAGACGCGAGTCCCACTTGCTGGCGTCGCCGGAGCGCGTCGTCGGTGCTGCCGACTTCGGCGCTGCGGTCCTGGGTGCCGGCTTTGCATCGGTACTTGCGACGGTTGCCGTCCTCGGCGGCGGCGCCTTCTCCTTCTTCGACGGTGGCTTGGGCTTTTCGACAGGCTTTTGCGGCTTGGCCTCGATTGGTTTCTTGTCCTTGACCACCTCGACCGGTTTCGGCTGCGGCAAGGGAATGACGACCTCGGGTGTGACAGCCTCCACAACATCCGGAACGGCCTCATCCGGCGGCGGCTGGTCGACCTGTTCAGCCATTTCGGTCTGAGTGGGCTCGGCCTCGTCGGGGGAGACGGCTTCCGTCTGTTCGATAACCGGCTCCGCCTTCTCGACCGGCGCTTCAGGCGTCGGCTCGGTCGTCGGTGTTGGATCGGCCTGATCTGATGTCACCGCGTTCGGCGCCGCAACCTGTTCCTCCACGGCCGGCATCACCGCCATCGGCGCCATCTCGATCACCAGGGCCGGCGGCGGACCGCCGTCCGGGTCGGTGACCATCGTGAAATTCTGCATGGCATAGGCGACCGCGACATGGGCTCCGAGGACCAGCGCGGCTGCAATAGCCCACAAGCCAAAGTCGCGCCAGCCGAAGCGCGACAACTCGACCGAGGGCAAGGCGGCCGCATGCATCATGGCCCCGCTGCACCAGTGGCTGCCGGTGCCGCCTCGAGGCCGACCAGCGCGATCTTCAGATAGCCGGCGCCGCGCAGCAGGTTCATCGCGTCCATCAGGTCGCCATAGGCGACCGCCTTGTCGGCACGCAGGAAGATGCGCGTCTGTCTGTCGCCCTTTGTCCTGCTGTCCAGCGTCGCGGCGAAAGCCGGACGCGGCACGCTATCGTTGCCGATCGCCAGCGTCAGGTCGTCCTTCAGCGTCAGGAACAGCGGCGTTTCGGGCCGCGGCGCGGGCGTTGCAGTCGAGCCCGGCAGGTCGACATTGACATCCACCGTCGCCAGCGGTGCCGCGACCATGAAGATGATCAAAAGCACCAGGATGACATCGATGAAGGGGGTGACGTTGATCTCGTGGCTCTCCTCGAGATCGTCATCCATGGTTTGTCGGATTCTGCTGCCCATGGCGCTACTCCGCCGCCAGCGCCGTTGCCGGTACGACCGTGCGGAAGTCGAGATCGCGGCTGACCAGCCGTTCGACGCCCGCCGAGGCATCGGCGAGGATTTGCCGGTAGCCGGCTATCGAGCGGGCAAAGACGTTGTAGACGACGACGGCCGGTATCGCCGCGACAAGGCCCATCGCCGTGGCCAGCAGGGCCTCGGCGATACCGGGCGCGACCACGGCGAGATTGGTGGTCTGCGCCTGCGAGATACCGATGAACGCGTTCATGATGCCCCAGACGGTGCCGAACAGGCCGACGAAGGGTGCCGTCGAGCCTATCGTCGCCAGTACGCCGGTGCCGCGCGACATGCGCCGCGACGCCGCCGCCTCGATACGCGACAGCCGTGAGGTGACGCGCTCCTTCAGCCCGTCGCCCGAGACATGATCGAGCGCGCCGGCCGAAAGCGCGGTCTCCTCCTCGGCCGCCCGCACCAGAAGCGCGCCGGGGCCGCCGCTGCGGTCGAGCGCACGGCTGGCCTGCTTCAGTGTGGCGGCATCGCCGATTGCCCGGACGGCGCGGCGGATGCGCAGCTTGCCACCAAAAATCTCGAGCGATTTGGCCAACCATATCGTCCAGGTGACGAGTGAGGCAAAGGCCAGCCCGATCATCACCGCCTTGACGATGATATCGGCCGCCATGAACATACCCCACGGCGACAGATCATGCGGCAGGGTCGACTCCATCGCCGCTGAAGGGCCGGTCCCGCCGGGCACGGTCGTGTTCGGCTGATTGGCTGGCTGTACCGGCGCCATCGTAGCCGGCGGTGCGACTGCCGGTGCGGCGGGCGCCGGTGCAACGGGTGCTGGCGGCGCGGCGGGTGCTTCGATCGCGGGCGCGCCCCCGGCCGGTTGCTCCTGGGCGGTCGCACTACCCACCGACAGGATGACGGATGCGACCAACGCCGCCAACAAACCATGTCTCGACAACAGCGTCTCCCTTGTTCTCACAGCGGCCGGCCGCTTTCTGTTTCCCACCGCCGCATCAAATCTCGTCACTGCACATAGCCGACCGGCTGGCCGGTGACGGGGTGCGCGAACACGCCCATCTCCACGCCGAAAATGCCCTTCAGCACGTCGCTGCGCATAATATCGCCGGGCGTGCCGCGCGTCAGCAGCTTGCCGTCCTTCAGCGCGATCAGCTCGTCGCAATAGCGCGCCGCCATGTTGGGATCGTGCAGCACCACCACCACGCAAAGGTCGCGTTTGCGGCTGAGATTTCGGACCAGCCCGAGCACCTCGACCTGATGGGCGATGTCGAGCGCCGAGATCGGCTCGTCGAGCAGCATGACGCCGGCATTCTGTGCCACCAGCATGGCTAGCCAGGCGCGCTGGCGTTCTCCGCCGGACAATTCGTCCACCAGCCGGTCGGCAAAGCCTTCCATGTCGGTCAGGGCCAGCGCCCCGTCGACATGCTGCCTGTCCTCGGCACGGAAACGGCCAAGCGCGCCGTGCCAGGGATAGCGCCCGAGCGTCGCCAGTTCGCGCACGGTGAGACCGGTCGCCGCCGGCGTCGTCTGCGGCAGATAGGCAAGCGCGCGAGCGAACTCGCGGGCGCCCCATTGCGGCAGCGGACGCCTGGCGAAGGTGATGGCGCCCGAGCTTGCCTGCTGCTGGCGCGCCATGAGCTTGATCAGCGTCGACTTGCCCGAACCATTGTGGCCGATCAGCCCGTAGACGCGCGAGCGCTCAAGTTCGAGCGAGACCGGACCCAGCAGCGTCCGCTCGCCGACGGCAAAGCGCACCGCGTCGATATGGAAGGCAGTCTGGGCATCAATTCCAGCCACAATCATGGCATCTCTCCAATGCGGCCGCTTGCATCTCCAGATTCCGGCTTTCGGCAAGCCGATGCCCCGGTTGACTAGGAAACATGACGTTGCTAGTCAACATTAAAGATGACTGCAACGATCAACAAACCGTCGTGACCTGCCGCACCTCGGCATTCTGCCGCTTCGCGTTGGGCTGCCACGCCGGTGGACGGCTGCTGCTTCGCCGGTCAGGATGGGCCCCACAAATCGGTGAGGAGAGCCCGGATGATCAAGGCAACGCCCTTCGACTTCCCCTTCGACGGCAGGCTGGTTGCCGAAAACACCGCGCTGATCGTCATCGACCTGCAGCACGATTTTCTGTCGACGACGGGCTACTTCGCCAGGCAGGGATATGACCCGTCGCCGCTCAGGGCGATCCTGCCGGCCGTGAGCCGGCTGATAGCGGCCGCCCGCAAGGCCGGCGTCAGGATCATCCACACCAGGCAGGGCTATCGGGCTGACATGGCCGACATGACGCCCTACGAGAAATGGCGCCGCAAGCGCGGCGGGCTCGAAGGCACCGAGATCCTGCTGCGCTCGGGTCCAGGGTTCCAGATTGTTCCGGAGATCGACGTCGCGCCGAAGGACATCATCGTCGACAAGACCTGCAACAGCGCCTTTACCTATACGGATTTCGAACTTGTCCTGCGCGCGCAAGGCATCACGCATCTGCTGTTTTCAGGATGCACAACGGACGTCTGCGTCCACACCACGCTGCGCGAGGCTTGCGACCGCAATTTTCAATGCCTGACGATCTCGGATGCCTGTGCCAGCGGCGACAGACAAGCCCACGAAGCCGCGCTTCACATGGTGACTGTCGAGGACGGCGTCTTTGGCGCACTGACGGATTCAGCCGCCGTCATAGAAGGCCTGTCGCGGCTTGGCGACAGGCCTGAAGCACCGAAGGGCTGATGGCCCTCACCCCGCTGCGCGCGTCTCAATACCCGCGCGCGGCGCAAACGTCCCGGGCTGGAATGCGCCCGTTTCGCGGCGCACCAGCGAATTGCGCAGCAGGGCGATCGTTTCCCGGCCGACGGTGGCGATCTCACGCGGCGTGTCGACGCCGACAATCATGAATTCATCGATCCCGAGAGCCGCATAGGCAAGCAGCGACAGGGCGGCCTGGGCCGGCGGCGGGCCGGCCACGTCGACCGCCTTGAGGCCGGGGGCGGAAGCACCCTGGTGGATCCTGACCGGAAGCGCAAAGCGCAATTTGCCCGCCCGGCCGTGTTCGGCGGCCGCGACCCGCACCCGCTCCATGGATTGCCGGACTTCTTCGATCGAGCCCGGCGCCAGTTCGAAGACATCGGCATGCCGGCCAGCCACCTTAACTGCCGTCCCGGATTGCCCGCCCATGCGGATGATCAGGTCGGCGCCGTGCGGACCCTTGCGCGGCACGTAGCCGCCTTTGATGCTGTAGAACGCGCCTTCATGGTCGAAGGGCCGGTCGTTCGACCAAAGCCGCTTGAGCAGCACCAGATATTCGTCGATGCGCTGCCAGATGACGGTGTGGCCGACCGGCCGTGTTTCGGCGTCGGCGTCGCTCAGCGGCTCGCTGATCATCCGCAGCACCAGCCGCCCGCCGCTTTTCCTATCGATCGACGCAAGCTGGCGGGCCGCGACTGTCGGTTCAACCACGCCCGCCCAGTGCGTTAGCACGACTTCCAGCGACAAGGTCCGGTCCAGCACCTGGGCAGCAAGATCCATATTGGTCAGCAGCCCGGCCGAATCGTCGACGACGATCTTGCGGAAACCGCCGTCCTCGATGAGTCCGAGCTTGGTCGCGGTCTCGGCGAAGTCATAGAAAAAGGGAACTGCAGCGTCGGCGGTCTTGCCGGGAACATGCGTGAACTCGATCGGCATTGCCATCTCCTCAATTGTGTCGGGCGCGCGCAAGCGCACCGAGGATTCGGTTCATTCAACTCCGATTGCCTGGAAGCGGTGGGGCAGCTAACCCGGTCGATCTGACGAACGCTAGGGGATGAGGCCCAGAACAACGGCCCCGGTGAACACAAACGCAAGGGCAAAGACCACATAGGCGAAAGCGCCGGCATAGGCCGGGCGGAAGGTCTGGGCATTGGCCAGCCTCTGGCCACTGCGATCCGTCTGGGCGTTCTGGATATAGGACATATCTGCCTCCGTCTCGCCGGTTAATCTATAAAACTTGTAGACTTTGTCGATTGCTATTTTCTCGCCTTAGAAAGAATAGTTTTCTCATTTATGTCCGAAAATTGGTTGTCACTTGCTGAGCGCGTTTGATCGAGCAAGCGGCCGAACATGACATGTCCAAATCGCCTGTGCGTGGGATGGACCTATGGCCGTGTCTCTGCTGCACCCAATTCGTGCGTTGGCCGCCCGCTGCGAGCGCGGTAGCATCGCCCAACCATGCAAAGCGGAATCGTCAAATAGGGAGCGAGGCAATGGGGACAAGACTGGCCGGCAAGGTCGCTATCATTTCAGGCGGCGCGACGGGAATGGGCGGGGCGGCCTCGGAACTGTTTGCGGCGGAAGGCGCCAAGGTGGCGATCATCGACCGCAATGGCGAGGCCGCAGCCGCAACCGCGGCGGCGATCCGGGAGCGTGGCCATGTCGCCGCGCATTTCGTCGCCGACGTCTCCGATGAAGGCCAGGTCGAGTCGGCCGTTAAAGGCGCGACTGAAAAGTTCGGTCCGGTCACCGTGCTGTTCAACCATGCCGGCACCATCGTCATCAAACCCTTCCTGGAGACGACGGTACAGGAATGGGATTGGCTGCATGCCGTCAATGTGCGCTCGATGTTCCTGACGCGCGCCGTGCTGCCCGGCATGATCGCGGCGGGCGGCGGCTCGATCGTCTGCACCTCGTCGATCTCGGCGGTGGCGGCGACGCCGAACGAAGTGCTCTACGACACCACCAAGGGCGCCTGCCACATGTTCGCGCGCGCCATCGCCGTCGAGTTCCGCGACCGCAACATCCGCTGCAACGCCGTATGTCCCGGCTTCATCCGCACGCCGCACGGCTTGCGCGAGGTCGCCGATTTGGCAAGCTCGGCATCGATGTCTCCGACGCCGCACTGGCCGTGCAACAAGGCCGCATCGGCGAGCCGGAAGAGGTGGCCAAGGCAGCGCTGTACCTGGCCAGCGACGAGTCGAGCTTATCAACGGCACGCATCTGTTCGTGGATAATGGGTTTACGGCGATGTGATCTTTTCCTCGCCCCCACGAGAGTGGGGGAGAGGTGGCTCGGCGAAGCCGAGACGGAGAGGGGGAAAGGCTCGACCTGTCTCATGGACTCATGGACAATTCACCAGCGTTGCTCCCCCTCTCCGACCGCTTCGCGGCCACCTCTCCCCCGTTTCACGGGGGCGAGGAACCCAAGTCCTGCTCGCCTACCGCTCTTCCCGTCGAAATGGCTTGAGCAGCGCCGAGGGCGCCACCGCATTGCGCGACATCACCGCCATGGCGACGATGGTGAAAATGAAGGGCAGCATCAGGAACGTTTCGTAGGGGATGTGCCCGAGCCCGCTGGCCTGCATGCGCAGCTGCAAGGCATCGACAAAGGCGAACAGCAGCGCGGCCCCTGCCGAGCGCCACGGATCCCAGCGGCCGAAGACGACCAGTGCGATCGCCACCCAGCCGCGCCCCGACACCACGCCGAAGGTGAAGGCGTTGAACTGCGCCATCGACAGGAAGGCGCCGGCAAGCCCCATCAGCGCGCCGCCGAGGACAACCGCCTGGAAGCGTGTGGCGATGACGCTGACACCGGCCGAATCGGCGGCGCGCGGGTTTTCACCGACCATGCGCACCGACAGGCCCCAAGGCGTGCGGTAGAGCACGAAGGCGGCCAGTGGGATCGCAAGGATCGCCATGTAGACCAGCGCAAACTGGTTGAACACCGCCGGCCCGAGCACCGGGATGCCGGAGAGGACGGGGATCGGCAGCGTCTCGAACCCCTTGATGCTGGGCGGCACCGACTGCTGGCCAAAGATCAGCCGGTAAAGGAAGTAGGCAAGGCCCGACGAGAACAGCGTCACGCCGATGCCGCAGACATGCTGGCTCAAGCCCAGCACCACCGTAAACAGCGCATGGAGCGCGCCCATCAGCATGCCGGTCAGTACCGCCGCCAGCACGCCGAGCCACAGGCTGCCGCTGAGGCTGGCGGCGGTGAAGCCGGTCATCGCCGACAAAAGCATGATGCCTTCGATGCCAAGATTGAGCACTCCGGCGCGCTCGGAGAACATTTCGCCGAGCGTCGCAAACGCCAGTGGCGTGGCGATGCGAATGATGGCGGCGAGGAAGCCTACCTGAAAGATCTGTTCGAACACCGCGCTCATCGGGCAGCCCCGACGCGACGGATGCGATAGGCGGTGAACAGCAGCGCCACCAGCATGGCGAGCAATGCGGTGCCCTGGATGACGTCGCTGAGGAACGCCGGCACGCCGGTTGCGCGCGACATCGCCTCGGCGCCGGTCATGACGGCGGCCAGGAAGATCGCCGCCGGCACGACACCGAGCGGATTGAGCCGCGCCAGCATGGCAACGACGATGCCGGAATAGCCATAGCCCGGCGAGATGTCGCTCATAACCTGGAAATGCACGCCGCCGACCTCGCCGACGCCGGCCAATCCGGCCAGTGCGCCGGACAGCAGAGCGGTCGAGATCAGCACGCGCTCGACATGGATGCCGCCATATCTGGCCGCCTCCTGGTTTTCCCCGGTGACCCTGATCCTGAAACCGAGCGTCGTGCGCACGGTCAGGAACCAGATCAGCGGCGCCGCGATCAGCGCCACGACGACGCCGAGATGCAGCCTTGTGCCCTCGAGCAGCACCGGAAAGTTCGCCGAATCCTCGATCGGCGGCGAGATCGGGTAGCCGCTGAACGTGTCCTTCCACGGCCCCTCGATCAGCGCCATCAGCGCATAGTAGATTACCGAATTGAGCAGCAGCGAACTGACGACGTCGTCGACCTTGAATTTCACCCGTAGCGTGGCGGGAACGAGGGCTACCGCAGCGCCGGCGGCGGCACCCGCCAATGCCATCAACAGCATGGCGAGTGGCCCCGGCATGGGGATCGCGCCGACAAAGCAGCTGGCCACCGCGCCGGCCAGCAATTGCCCCTCGGCGCCGATGTTCCAGAATTTGGCCCGGAAGGCGACCGCGACCGCCAGTCCGGTGAAGATCATCGGTGCTGCACGCACCATGGTTTCGGTGATCGCGTAGCTGTCGCCGAGTGAGGCTGTGAACATCACGCCATAGGATTCGAGTACGCCCGCCCCAGCCAGCGCGATGAGGCCGCTGCACAGGACAAGCGTGGCGCCGATTGCCAGCAGCGGCAGTGCCAGGTTGAACCAGGCAGGAGTGCTTGCGCGGACTTCCAGGCGGAACATTAGGCGGCACCCTCTGTTCGGTCTGTCGAACAAGGATTCTGACGAAGAGGAACCCCCACCCCTAGCCCCTCCCCACACGGGGGAGGGGAACTCTCGGAGGCGCTGACCACGACAAAACGGCTGAAGTTTGGGCTCGGAAGCTGTGTGAACGGCGCGCGGCAGCATCCCCCTCCCCCTTGTGGGGAGGGGTTAGGGGTGGGGGTCAGCGCCGCCAGAAGGTTCATCTAGACTCTCCCCCCTCCGCCCCGGTCATCATCAGGCCGAGCCGCGCGATCGTCGCATCGGCGCTGTCGAGCGTGCCGACGATGCGGCCCTCATACATCACTGCGATGCGGTCGCAGAGCACCAGCAGCTCTTCGAGATCCTCGCCGATGACGACGATGCCGCAGCCCTTCGCCCGCATGTCGAGGAATTTCTCGTGGATGAAGCGGGCGGCTCCGATATCGAGGCCGCGCGTCGGCTGCGAGACAACAAGCACCTTCGGATCGAAGGCGAGTTCACGCGCCAGCAGCGCTTTCTGCAGATTGCCGCCGGACAGCGCCCCAGCCCGGGTCATCGGCCCAGGGCACCTGATATCATAAGCCTTGATCTGCGCCTCGGCGAAGGCGCGGATCGCATCCGGCTTGAGCAGGCCCCTGCTGCTGAACGCTGCGGTGCCGATGCGCGGCAGCACCATCGAATCGGCGAGCGGCAGATTGGTGACCAGCCCGGTGGTCATGCGATCTTCCGGAATGCGGCCGAGGCCAAGCGCCTGCACCTCGCGCGGCGAGAAGCGTGTGACCTTGCTGCCGGCGATCGTCATGTGGCCTGCATCGGGCACACGCGTCCCGGAAATCACCTCCGCCAAGGCACGCTGGCCATTGCCCGACACGCCGGCAATGCCGAGGATCTCACCGGCACGAACTGCAATCGACACGTCGCGCAGCGGCGTACCCGAATGATGCGATGTCGAGATGCCCTTGAGGGTGAGCACATCGGCACCGGGCGTCGATGGTCCCCGCGCCGGCGGCACGATCTCGTGTCCGCACATCAGTTGCGCCATTGCGGCCGACGTCGTGTTGGCGGGGTCATCGACACGACCGGCAACGCGGCCATGCCGCAGCACCGTGCAGCGATGCGTCAGCGCCCGCACCTCGTTGAGCTTGTGCGAGATGAAGATGATGCCGAGACCTTGCGCCGCCATCGACCGCAATGCCGAAAACAGTCCGTCGACCTCGCTCGGCGCCAGCACCGCCGTCGGTTCGTCGAGGATCAGCAGCCTGGCGCCGCGAAACAGCGCCTTGACGATTTCGAGCCGCTGCTGCTCACCGACCGACAGCGCCGAGACCGGCAAGTCCGGGTCAAGTGTGAGGCCATGTCGGCGGCCGATCTCTGCCAGCCGTGCCAGCCCACCGGCGCGGTCGATCCGTCCTGTCTTGCCGGGAATGCCGATCAGAAGGTTTTCCAGCACAGTGAGCCGCGGCGCGAGATGAAAATGCTGGTGCACCATGCCAATGCCTGCAGCCAGCGCATCGGCCGAACTGGTGATCCGCACCGGCTGGCCCTGGATGAGTATCTCGCCGGCGTCGGGCGCATAGGCGCCGAACAGCACGTTCATCAGCGTCGTCTTGCCGGCGCCGTTCTCGCCCAGCAGTCCGAGGATTTCGCCGGGAGCGACGCTAAGATCGACAGCCTCGTTGGCCTTGACCGCGGCAAAGCTCTTGGTGATGCCGCGCATTTCGATAAGGGGGGCGGGCAAGGGCAAGGATGCTCCTGATCGGAATTGGAATCGACGGATGGGGCGGCGCTGCACCCCCCTCTGGCCTGCCGGCCATCTCCCCCTCAAGGGGGGAGATCGGATGTCACTTTCGGCCTTCGCCAATTTTCCGCCCTGAAAAAACGGCGCGTCAACGAAGCTGCCAATCTCCCCCCTTGAGGGGGAGATGTCCGGCAGGACAGAGGGGGGCGCCTAGCACCAACCTAAAGGCCGGCCATCAATCCGAAACCGGCGTGTTCTCATCCACGTCGACGCGGAAATTGCCTTCGAGAATCTCGGCCTTCTTCTTCTCGACCAACTCCTTGACGTCCGCCGGCAGCGTCTTGTCGAACTTGTGGTAGGGCGCCAGGAACGAGCCGCCCTTGGCCATGCGCGAGAAATCGCCATAATCCTGCGCGGTGAAGACGCCGGCCTTGACCAGTTTGATCGCCTGCTCGACCGTCGGATACATGTCCCAAACGGGACCGGTGATCACTGTGTCAGGGCCGAGGCTCGACTGGTCGGACATGTTGGAGATGGCGAGGATCTTCTTGTCCACAGCCGCTTCGATGACGCCGAAGCGCTCGGCGTAGATGACGTCGGCACCTGCGTCGATCTGCGCGACCGCCGCTTCCTTGGCCTTTGGCGGATCGAAGAAGGAACCGATGAAGGCTACCTTCTTCTTGATGTTGGGATTGACCTCCTTGGCGCCGGCGAAGAAGGCGTTGACCAGCCGGTTCACCTCCGGAATGCCCATCGCCGCGACCGCGCCGATCGTGCCCGACTTCGACATCTTGCCGGCGATCATGCCGGCGAGATAGGCCGGCTCGTGGATCCAATTGTCGAAAACGCCGAAATTGGGTTCCGCAGGCCCGGCACCCGAGCCGAACAGGAAAGCGGTCTTCGGGAACTGCTTGGCGGTGCGGCGCGACTCGCGCTCGGCGGCGAAGGCATCGCCCAACACCAACTGATAGCCGCCTTGCGCATATTCGCGCATGACGCGGCTGAAATCGGCGGTCTGCACCTTCTCGGACCATTTGTATTCGATGCCGAGTTCCTTCTCAGCCTTCTGCAAGGCGACATGGATCTGGTTGTCCCACGGCTCCTCGATCGGCGTGGCGAAGATCGCCGCCACCTTC
This sequence comes from Mesorhizobium sp. M1050, assembly GCF_040318715.1. Classification (NCBI taxonomy): domain Bacteria; kingdom Pseudomonadati; phylum Pseudomonadota; class Alphaproteobacteria; order Hyphomicrobiales; family Phyllobacteriaceae; genus Mesorhizobium; species Mesorhizobium sp. M1050. The sequence goes on from NZ_JAMYMV010000092.1 coordinate 18,475, forward strand.
AGCTTCTTGTCCTTGCTGAAGGCAGCGCCCGGCAGCATGGCTGCGGCCAGGCCAACCGCGCCGAGCTCCAGCACATTGCGTCGCGAAAGCCCTTCGCGTTTTATCTGGACTCTGTTCTTCCGGTTTTCCATTGCATTCCCCTCTGTTCGACAGCCGTGTCGAGCCGGCTGTTCGTGAAAATATTCAGACGGGGAACTATGGAACGACGCTGAACTTTTGTCCACGCGGTCAAATTTGGCAAAGGCCTATTATCAAACCCGTTCGAGCGCGATCGCGATACCCTGGCCGACGCCGATGCACATGGTTGCCAGCGCATAGCGGCCGCCGCGTTCGCGAAGCTCCAGCGCCGCCGTACCGGAAATGCGGGCGCCCGACATGCCCAAGGGATGGCCGAGCGCGATGGCACCGCCATTCGGGTTGACGTGCTCCGCGTCCTCGGCGATGCCGAACTGGCGCAGCACGGCGATGCCTTGCGAGGCAAAGGCTTCGTTGAGTTCGATGACATCGAACTGTTTTGGCGTCAGCCCGAGTCGGGCGCACAGTTTCTGCGTCGCCGGTGCCGGACCGATGCCCATGATGCGCGGCGCCACACCGGCGGCGGCACCGCCGAGGATGCGAGCGATCGGCGTCAGGCCGTATTTCTTGATCGCGGCCTCCGAAGCGACGATCAGTGCCGCCGCCCCGTCATTGACGCCGGAGGCGTTGCCGGCCGTCACCGTGCCGCCCTGCCGGAACGGCGTCGGCAGCTTGGCCAGCGCCTCGACCGTTGAGCCCGCGCGCGGATGCTCGTCCTTCGAGACGACCACCGGATCGCCTTTGCGCTGCGGGATCGTCACCGGGGTGATCTCCTTGGCCAGCCGGCCATTGGCCTGTGCGGCGACCGCCTTGTCCTGGCTGCGCACGGCAAAGGCGTCCTGGTCGGCGCGAGACACTGAAAAATCCTCGGCGACGTTCTCGCCGGTCTCCGGCATCGAATCGACGCCATACTGCTTCTTCATCAAGGGATTGACGAAGCGCCAGCCGATTGTGGTGTCGTAGATCTCGGCATTGCGCGAAAATGCCGTGTCGGCCTTGGGCATGACGAAGGGCGCGCGGCTCATCGATTCGACGCCGCCAGCGATCATCAATTCCGCCTCGCCGGCCTTGATGGCGCGCGCGGCAATGGTCAGCGCATCCATGCCCGAGCCGCACAGGCGATTGACGGTCGAGCCCGGGATCTCCTTCGGCAGCCCTGCCAGCAGCAGCGCCATGCGCGCCACGTTGCGGTTGTCCTCGCCGGCCTGGTTGGCGCAGCCATAGACGACATCGTCGACCGCCTGCCAGTCGATGCCGGGATTGCGCTCGACCAGCGCTCTTAGGGGTATGGCGCCGACGTGGGGGGGGGGGGCGGGGCCCCGGGCGGCCCGCCACCCGCCCAG
>NZ_JAMYMV010000093.1:0-19805 GCF_040318715.1 Mesorhizobium sp. M1050
TGGTCAGACCGTCGCCGGATGTCGCACCGTCGACCGTCACCTTCTCGATTTTGATCGCCGCATTGGCGCCGAAATAGCCGGAGCCATCGGTGTCGGTGGGGGTGGCCGGGTCACCGGCGGTGTCGGTGAACGATCCGGTGGCCGTGCCAATATTGCTGTAGGCGCCAATGCCGGCCACGCCGGTACCGGTGAAGCTCCAGGACTCGGTCGTGTCGAGCTTGTTGTCCTTGTTGGTGTCGCCGACGTTGTGAACAAGGTCAGCCCCAAGCACCGCGGTGACGACCACGTTGTTATGGTCATCGGTCACATTGACACCCGACAGAGCCACATTGCCGCCATTGGTCACCGTGTATTCCCACGAGATCGCCTCGCCGGTCAGGATCGTCAGATTGTCGCCCTTGAGCGCACCGTCGACCGTCACCTTCTCGATGTGGATATCAGGGGCAGCGCCGAAATAGCTGGAGCCGTCGGTGTCGGAGACCGTGACCGCCCCGGCCGTGCCTGACACGGTGCCGACATTGGCATAGTCGCCTGTGATGGCCGAGCCGCTGCCTGTGAAAATCCAGTGCTCGTTGATGTCGAGCAGATCGTTGTGGTTGATGTCGCCGACATTGTGCGTGGCATCGCCAAGCACCGGCGTGATGACCACATTGTGGTCGTCGGTGACGACGATATTCGACAGCGCGACGTTGCCGGTGTTGCTCACCGTATATTGCCAGGAGATAGCCTCGCCGGTCAGGATCGTCAGGCCGTCGGCCTTGACCGCACCGTCGACCGTCACCTTGTCGATGCCGATCGCCGGCCCCTGACTGTGCCTGGTGATAACGCCCCATTCCTCAAATCCACCGTCCGAACCACTGGGAGTGCCGAAGGCCGAATACAGATAGATGTAGTTGCCGGTTGCGCCGGTGAAGAAACTGGTTGGGATATAGACGAACAGATCACCCTGTCCGCTGCCTGCCGGCGCGTCCTTGCCGGCATTCAACTGAACGGTCACATTGCCGTTCCCGTCCATGTCATAGAGCGGCGGCTGGCTCTGAAGCACCGATAGGTCGGTGATATTTGGATCCGTCGCCGAATAGATCTTCAACGAGTCAAGGGACAGTAGCGACCCCGTCGCGCTGTTCGGCTCGTTGGCGTCGAGCTTGAACACGTAATAATCGTGGCCGCCTACGGTCACCACCTGCATGCTGCTCAGCAGAAGTGCGTTCGTATGCTCCTGCTGCTTGTCATCCAGCGGCAGCGGAGAGCCATCGGTGTTGAAGCCACTTTCCGTGTTCTGTGCGCCAAGCACAAGGAACGTGTCATAGTTGCCTGTACCGGCATCGCCTTGTGGTGAGGCGGTAAGAATGGTGCCGTCGGTCAATGTCGCGGAGGTGGTTCCGCCGGACAGATCAATCACAGTGTCGGTCATGTTCTCAATTCCCCCTGCGCCGTCAGGCGCGTTCTGCTGCTGGCCGCGCAAGGCGGCTGACTACCCAAACCTGTTGCGTAGCCGGGCGTCTTGCTGTCCGCTGAACGCGGTCTCGCCGGCGAGCAGTCGTTCGTGACAAAAGCGGCTTTGAATGGAGATTTTGACAGCGAAAGGACCGGCGGGGAGACCGCCTCCCGTTCACCAGACACAGCTATTCCCGCATGGCGGAACTGGCCCACCGTCGGACTGACAGCTACACTCACACCCCAAAACCCCAAAACCCCCAAACGACCCTAGCGATCACCTGGACGTTAATATTCCCTAAACCATATCTCGCAGGTCGCAATGCGTTCGTCTATATAACCCAGGTTATAGGCAGATGATAAAGTTAATTGCGGAGAAGTTCTTCGCGATGCAAACAATAACGTCGCGATTTCGGTTGCATTATTTTCCATATTTGGGTTTCATTGTGGGAATTACAAAAATTTCCTGACGATGCCGATGGGTCTTTTTAAGATGAAGACCAACATCGGCATCCCGGAGTAGCGTCTTCTTTCAGTCCGCCGTTGCACGTCTTGCCGAAGGTACCACGTCAGCATTAACTAAGCAGTTGCTAATGTTTTGCACAGTCGCGCCGCTTCTGTCAGCATGGCCTCACGCTTTGGGGAATGCGAGCCGTGTCGGTGTTCGCTTCCGTCGAGAAGCAGTCACTCGCGAGTCGTAGCAAAGGGGGAAGAAGCATGACCGAACAAGCGCTTTGGCCGCCATCCATCGGTGGCAGCGTTGCACCATGGGGCCGTGACACCAAAGGCCGGCTGCTGGCGAGCTGAACATGGTCACCACGGTTTTCATCGCGGACGACCATCCGCTGCTGCTGCACGGCCTGACCGACCTGATTGGCCGCGATCCCGGTTTCCGGGTGGTCGGTTCGGCGCAGGACGGCACCGTCGCAATGGCCATGATCCGGCGCGACGTGCCTGATATCGCCGTGCTCGACATCAGCATGCCGGGACTGAGCGGTCTCGATATCGCCGCCGAAATCGGTAGGCAGGGCCTTGCCACACTTTGCGTGCTTTTAACGGTCGGTGCCTCGCAAGCGCAGCTCTACGACGCGGTTGCGGTTGGCGTTGCCGGAATCGTGTTCAAGGAGACCGCCGTCGAAGCGCTGCTCAGATGTATCCACGAGGTCGCCGCGGGCGGCCGCTGGCTGCCGGCCGAGATTGTCGGCGAGGCCCTGCACAACGAAGCATTCCGTCGGGTCAAATGGCAGAAACTGTCGTCGCGGCTGACCAGGCGGGAGATGGAGATCACCCGACTGGTTGCCGCGGACAAGCCGTACGAACGCATCGCGATCGATATCGGTATCTCCAAAGGCACACTGAAAATCCATATGAACAACATCTATCGCAAATTGGAGGTTGCCTCACGCGTGCAGCTTTTGCAGCTGGCCGCCGACCAGATCGGACTGGCTGTTGCGAGCGGCTTTCGCGACCAATCCAGTCTCGAAAGCCCCGCCAGCGGCGACATGTAATCGCGCCACCATAAGCACAGGTTCAGCCAACGACCCCAATGCCGGCGCAGGCTGTTGATGCTGAAATTTGCCGCCAGCCTGGAAGGGCAAATTTAAGCGTTTGCTACTAGGATCAGTTCGGGGGCTGTTGTTCAGGAAGGGTGTTCAGGTCGAATTGGCCACAACGGCATTCAGTCTAGGCCACGTAAGACGGGCCATTTTTTCGTCCGCCAACCTGCCGGCGGCGATCGCTTTTGTCGTGCTCCTGGTCTGCGCCGTCGTTGCCGACCAGCAGAACAGAAGGGTTTCCGATCAGCTGGCGCGCGCCGACGTATTGGCCAAGGTCAGCATCATCCGCGCCAAGCTCGAAGGCAACATAAACGGCAATCTTCAGCTTGTTCAGGGGCTCGTCTCGACCATCGTGACGGAGCCCTATATGGGCCAGCAGAGATTTGCCTCGCTTGCGCGCAACCTGTTCGAGCGGAAATCGCAGTTGCATAACATCGCCGGAGCGCCCGACCTCGTCATCTCGCTGATGTATCCGATGGAAGGCAACGAGAAGGCTATCGGGCTCGATTACCGCAAGAACGAGGCGCAACGCATGGCGGCGCTGCGGGCGCGCGACCAGCGCGTGCTGGTGCTCGCCGGCCCGGTCAGACTTGCGCAGGGCGGGAACGCCTTCATCGGCCGCATCCCGGTCTTTGTGCCGACTGCGGGCGGCGGCACCCGCTTCTGGGGCATCGTGTCGGCAGTGGTCGATGTCGACCGGCTCTACGCGGCGAGCGGGCTGACCGACGCGGATCTCGACATCGACATCGCACTCATCGGCAAGGATGCACTAGGCGGCGGCGGCGAACGATTCTTCGGCGGCGACAATGTCGTCGCCGGCAATCCCGTGTCCGCCGATGTGCAACTGCCTTCAGGTTCGTGGCGAATTTCGGCCATTCCCAAGGGTGGCTGGCCGGCAGCTCCTAAGAACGAGTGGACCTTGCGATCGCTGATGTTGCTCGCCGGCGCGCTGGTGGTGCTGCCGATTCTCATTGCCGGGCGGCTGTTCGGCGAAAGGCAGAAAAACGATGCCGAGCTGAGGCGCCTGTCCGGTCGCCTGGAACTGGCGCTGGAAGCCTCGGGCATCGGCGTGTGGGAGCACGACCTCACCACCAACGAGCTGGTGTGGGACGATCGCGTGAACGAGATCTATGGCAAGTCCGCCGACGGAAGGTCGCGCGGCTATAGAGACTGGGCACAGGCCATCCATCCCGAAGATATCGAGCGGGCAAAGCGGGATTTCGATTCGGCTGCGGCGAAAAAAGGCCTCTACTCCTCGCAATACCGGCTGCTGCGCCCCGATGGCAGCGTCCGCCATGTGCGCACGCGCGCAAGCTACTTCCAAGGCATTGGCGGCACGCCCAAGATGATCGGCGCCGAATGGGACGTGACCAGCGACGTGCTGCTCACCGAGACCCTCATTCGCGAGCGCCAGCTGTCGGAATCCAAGAACGACGAACTGAAGCTGGCCAAGGCACGCATCGAGCATGTGGCGCTGCACGATTCGCTCACCGGCCTGCCCAATCGCCGCTACCTCGACGAGATGCTGGCCGATACCGGCGAATCCGACCGCCGCACAGCGATGCTGCATCTGGACCTCGACCGCTTCAAGCAGATCAACGACACGCTCGGCCACGCAGCCGGCGATGCCATGCTGGTGCAGGCCTCGAAAGTCATCAAGGCAAATGCCGGCTCCGCCGATTTCGTTGCGCGCATCGGCGGCGACGAGTTCGTCGTCGTGACCTATGGGCGTGACGACGACGAACTCTCGGCGCTCGCCGACCGCATCATCGAGGAGATGCGCCAGCCCGTCGATTATCAGGGCCATCCTTGCCGCTTCGGGGTCAGCATCGGCATTGCCGCCGACAGCGGTGTCGACACGAAGCAGTTGCTCGTCAACGCCGATCTCGCGCTTTACCGGGCAAAAAGCCGTGGCCGCAACCGCCATGAGTTCTTCAACGAGGAGTTGCAGAGCGAAATCGTGCGGACCAAGCAGACCGCCGATGAGATCCTGAGCGGACTGGAGCGTAACGAATTCATCGCCTACTACCAGCCGCAGTTCGACGCCAAGTCGCTTGAGATCGTCGGCGTCGAGGCATTGTCGCGCTGGAAGCACCCGCGGCGCGGTATCCTGGCCCCCGACGCCTATCTGAAGGTGGCTGAAGAGCTCAATGTCGTGGCGCTGATCGACCGCATCGTCCTCAAGCACGCACTGGAGAATTTCGAGCGTTGGTCGCGCGGCCATCTCAATATCCCGCGTGTGTCGGTCAACGTCTCGGCCACGCGCCTGGAGGACAAGGACCTGATCGAGGGCCTGCGTACGCTCGCCATCAAGCCCGGAACCGTATCGTTCGAGCTGGTGGAATCCATCTTCCTCGACGAGAATGATGATCTGGTTACCTGGAACATCGAACACATCAAGGATCTCGGCATCGACATCGAGATCGACGATTTCGGCACCGGCCATGCCTCGATCGTATCGCTGCTCAAGTTGCAGCCGCGCCGCCTCAAGATCGATCGCCAGCTGATCACGCCCATCACCGGCTCGTCGGCGCAGCGGCACTTGGTGGCGTCGATCATCGAGATCGGCAAATCGCTCGGCATCGAAGTGGTTGCCGAAGGCGTCGAGACGATGGAGCACGCGCGCATCCTGAAAGAGCTCGGCTGCGATATCCTGCAGGGCTATTTTTTCGGCCGCCCGATGGAGGCCAAGGCGTTCAAGACCTTCGCTCAATCTCGCAAATGGCTGGCCGCAGGGTGACGGCCGCTACCCCGATGGCGTGGGTCAGCGATGGCGCACCCTCGACAACGCTGTCCAAGCCGCCTCGCGATCGAACCCGAACAGCGGTTGAATCTGCCGACGGAACCGAACCGGCCTTCGCCTCCGCGATCTAAGGAACTGTTGACCATGATTTCGGTTGTTTTCTGTGCGAACAGTCGTTCCACGAACCCTTGGTGAGCGAAAATGAGACATGGACTCTGCAGACAAGCAGCACGGTTCTTTTCGAAAGTTGATGACTGGCATCGTCGCGGCAATCTTCACCGCCCCTGATCGAGGCATGAGTACCGGCCCGTCATTGGTTGCCGAGTGGACGCTGCCGCCATCGGCGACGCTTGGCTCAGCCCTACGCTTGAAAGGGATCGAACGTGAAATTCGAGCCCGTCTGCCGTGGGTGGTGAGGACGTTTGTCAAGGCTGAGACGGGCCGCATTGTGTTGCGTATGGTGCAAAGCGACACGGATGCGTTCGATGCCGCCTCGGCAATCATCTCCAGGACCCTGGAAGGGATAGAAGCACTGCCCGTGCTTCCGCGGGAGGCTGAAGACATTCTCACAATCTCCTCCCGCGAACGTCACAAGTGGCTTAGGGATGGCCGCCTGAAAAGCGTCGGCACGCGCACCGTCAAGATGCGCGGGCGATCCAAGGCCGTCACCTTCCATGTCTTCGATTCACGGCACATCGAGGACATTCTCGATCGTGACCTGGCGGCGGCCTGGAGGGAGGACGATGCGCGAGAAGCCTCCGAGAACAGGCGGCGCGGGGCCGGCAAGGCCGCTCTGACGCGAGCAGGAAAACGGAAGGGCAAGGCCCGCGGTACCAGAAACTCGGGAAAGGATGATGCTTCACGGCCAAAGCTGGAAGGCTGGGACACGTTCGAAGCGGAAGGGCTGCTGCGCTAGAATCCAAAGGACGCATTCAGCCAGTTCGAACTTCGAAATTCCGTGCGGTGCCGACGATGGCACATTCAGCGCCGGCGACCCTCTGACGGGACTGCGCAGGTTAAACCGATCGTCCGACCTACAAACGTGCCTTTGACGCGCAATTGGCGGTTAACACTGCCGCATCGACCGGCTGATACCGGCCGTTCCGGGTCCAAAGAGCGCACTTGATCCATAGCCGAAGTTTCCCGAAAATCACCTCAAAGCCGGTTCCGGCCACCCGGGCCGCACGCCAGTTCGGTCTATTTGCGCCCTCTGGCCCAATCGCCGCAGATGAGGAACCGGATAGCCATTGTGAGGAGACCGTTTATAACGGTCGCTGAGATTGCGATAACCAAGGGGAGACGATGCGCTACATACGTCCGCTTTCAATCGAAGATGCCGTTGGCCAATTGGCCGGTTCGGCAGGCACGGCCGCCATCCTCGCGGGAGGCAGCGACCTCCTGGTCAGGATGAAGGGCGGTTTTGTCGAACCCGACCTGATCGTCGACATCAAGGCGATCGACGGCCTGAGCGAGATCCGCGAAACGGCTGAAGGCTTCAGCATCGGTGCCGCAGTCCCCTGCGCCGTCCTGGGAGAGAGCGCTGCCCTGAAAAAGGCATGGCCCGGCGTCGTCGAAGCGGCCAAGCTGATCGGCTCGAAACAGGTACAGGGACGCTGCACGATATCAGGCAATCTCTGCAACGCCTCGCCGGCTGCCGACAGCGTGCCAGCGCTTGTTGCGGCAGGCGCCAGGGCATCGGTCGTCGGGCCGGCGGGCAGGCGTACGATTCCCGTGCAGAGCGTGCCGACCGGGCCGGGCAAGACGTCCCTGGCCAAAGGCGAGATCATCGAGGCGATCCTGCTCGACATACGCGCGCCGCATTCGGGCGATGCGTATCTGCGTTTCATTCCACGCACGGAGATGGATATCGCGGTGGTCAGTGCCGGCGTGAATTTGACGCTCGACGAGCACGGTGTCGTCAAATCGGCTCGCGTTGCGCTGGGCGCCGTGGCGGCGACGGTGCTTCTGGTCGAAGAGGCCGCAGAGGTTCTCATCGGCTCCAAGCTGGACGAAGCGACGCTGGAGCGGCTCGCCAAGGTCTGCTCGGGCGCCTGCCGTCCGATCGACGACAAGCGCGGCACCATCGAATTCAGAAGAAAAGTTGCGGGCGTGCTGGCCAAGCGGGCCGCCACGACCGCCTACGCACGTGCAGGAGGCAAATGATGGCTGGAGTTGCGGTTTCAACGACGATCAACGGCGACAATGTCGAGTATCTTTGCCAACCGGACGAGACGCTGCTCGACGTCCTGCGCGATCGCCTGGGGCTGACGGGCGCCAAGGAAGGCTGCGGCACCGGTGACTGCGGCGCCTGCAGCATCATCCTCGACAACAGGCTGGTGTGCTCATGCCTGGTGCTCGGCGCGGAGGCTGAAGGCCGGCGCGTCGAGACCATCGAGGGGATGGCGCATGGCGACAAACTGCATCCGCTGCAGCAGAAGTTCCTCGAGCACGCAGCACTCCAATGCGGCATCTGCACGCCGGGCTTCCTGATTGCGGCGAAGGACCTACTGGCCAAGAACCCCGACCCGACTGAGGAGGAAATCCGCTTCGGCCTCGCCGGGAACCTGTGCCGCTGCACCGGCTACGACAAGATCGTGCGCGCCGTCCAGGACGCCGCCAGCGTGATGAAGGGAGCCTGACCATGAATTTCGATCCGCGTTACTCCGGTCGCAATTTTACTTCTGTCGGCACACGCCCCATCCGTCCTGATGGCGTCGACAAGGTGACGGGTCGCGCCCGCTACGGTGCGGACTTCAACATGGCCGGCCAGTTGGTCGGGCGTGTCCTCAGGAGCCCGCATGCGCACGCCACGATCAGGAAGATCGACACGTCCAAGGCAGAGAAGCTTCCCGGCGTGAAAGCGGTGATCACCGCGGCCGACCTGCCCGACCTCACCAATGGCGATGCCGCCATGTACGACATCCTCGACAACTGCATGGCGCGCAAGAAGGCGCTCTATGACGGCCACGCGGTAGCCGCCGTGGCAGCGGTCGACGCCCGAACGGCCAGGCAGGCGCTGAAGCTGATCGAGGTCGACTACGAGCTTTTGCCGCATGTCACCGATGTCGACGAGGCGATGAAACACTCCGCACCCCTCATCAACGACGCCATCTTCACCGAGGGCCTGGAGGAAAAGCCGGTAAAACCGTCCAACGTCGCCAAGCGAAGCCAGTTTGGCCACGGCGATGTCCATCAAGGGTTCGGCCACGCCGATTTCATCGTCGAGCGCTCTTTCAAGACCGAGCAGACGCACCAGGGCTATATCGAGCCGCATGCCTGCGTGGCGAGCGTCAGCTCCGACGGCACTGCCGACCTTTGGGTTTGCACGCAAGGCCATTTCGTCTACCGCCAGCACTGCGCGCAGCTCCTTGGCATGGAAGCTTCCAAGCTGCGCGTCACCTCCTCGGAGATCGGCGGCGGCTTCGGCGGCAAGACCCATGTCTGGGCCGAGCCGGTCGCCCTGGCGCTGTCGCGCAAGGCCGGCCGCCCGGTCAAGCTGGTGATGACCCGCGACGAGGTTTTCCGCGCCTCGGGTCCGACCAGCGCCACCTCGATCGACGTCAAGATCGGCGCCCGCAAGGATGGCACGATCACTGCCGCCGAGGCGACACTGCGCTATTCCTGCGGCCCCTATTCGGGCATGTGGGCCGAGATCGGTGCCATGACCGCGTTTGCCTGCTACAAGCTCGAGAACGTCAACACGGTCGGCTACGAGGTGCTGGTCAACCGGCCAAAGACCGCAGCCTATCGCGCGCCGTCGGCGCCCATGGCGGCGTTTGCGGTGGAAAGCGCGATCGACGAGCTGGCCAAGGAGGTCGGCATGGACCCGGTCGAGTTCCGGATCAGGAACGCCGCACAGGAAGGCACGAGGTCGTCCTACGGCCCGGTCTACGGCCCGATCGGCATCGGCCCGACGCTCGAGGCGGTGAAGAGCCACCCGCACATGAAGGCGCCGCTGGGCAGGAACCAGGGCCGCGGCATGGCTTGCGGCTTCTGGTTCAACTTCGGCGGCCAGACCTGCACGGACCTCAACATCGGCATGGACGGCTCGGTATCGCTCGCCGTCGGAACGGTCGATGTGGGTGGTTCCCGTGCGTCGCTGTCGCTGGTCGCGGCGGAAGAGCTCGGCATCGACTATAGTCAAGTCAAGGCGATCGTCGCCGATACGTCCAGCCTCGGTTATAACGACATGACCGATGGCAGCCGGGGCACCTTCTCGTCGTCCATGGCGACGATTTCGGCCGCCCGCAATGCAATCAAGATCCTGCGGGAACGCGCCGCGCAGATGTGGGACATTTCCGTCGACGACGTGGTCTGGGAAAAGGGCCACGCGGTTGCCAAGGGCGAGAAGCATGGCAATCTCGGCAAGCTGTCGCTGAAGGAGATCGCGGTCGAGTCGGGCAAGACCGGCGGACCGATCGCCGGCCACAGCGAGCTCGTCGCCGATGGCGCGGGCGTTTCCTTCGCCACCCATATCTGCGATATCGAGGTCGATCCAGAGACCGGCGCCACACGGGTTCTGCGCTACACGGTCGTGCAAGATGCCGGCAAGGCGGTGCACCCGACCTATGTCGAGGGACAGTATCAGGGCGGTGCCGCGCAAGGCATCGGCTGGGCGCTCAACGAGGAGTATATCTACGGCAAGGACGGGCGGCTCCAGAATCCCGGCTTCCTCGACTATCGCATCCCGGTCTGCTCGGACCTGCCAATGATCGACACGCAAATCCTCGAAATCCCCAACCCCAACCACCCTTACGGGGTGCGCGGTGTCGGCGAGACATCGATCGTGCCGCCCCTGGCTGCGATCGCCAATGCGGTGTCGAATGCGGTCGGGGTGCGGATGACGCATATCCCGATGTCGCCGCCGCGCATTCTGGCGGCGCTGGAGGAACGGGCAGGCTGATGGTCGAAGTGACGCTCTGGGGATCGCTAGGTGCTATCGCCGGAGGCAAGAGCAAGGTCGAGATCGAGGCCAAGGACATAAGGGAGCTGTTCAGGAAGCTGGCTGAACAGTATCCCGGCCTCGAGCCCTTGATCGACAAAGGCATCGCCGTCGCCATCGACGGTACGATCTATCGCGATACGTGGTCGAAGGAATTGCCAAAAGGCTCCGAAATTTTCCTGCTGCCGCGTCTTGCCGGGGGATAATCGGACAATCGCCTCGCTGTCGTCGACGACCAGGACCTGGCCTGTCGGTCGTGGCTACGGATATTTTGTCTGAGCACTCGCGGGGCTAAGATCGCCCTGCAACTCCTTCGGCAGCGGGAGGCTTGAGCATTGCAGGTGCACCTCGCGGGCGAACAGTCTTCGTTGCTTTTGCTCGTGCTCCTTGATGGCTGCAACGAGCCCCATTGAATACGGGCCCAGCAAAACGCCGAAGCCCCATCCCGGATGCTCTTTCTCGCGAACCTCGTAGTCCGACGCCGCCAGGCGGGCTTGCTGGCATTCGGGCGATGCCCATTTCTGGTCTTGCTGCGAAAGCGACGCGCCATAGTCGACCGGAGAGGTCGCGCACCCCGCCATGGTCACGGCCAATGCGACGGACATTGCAATTCTCATTCCGGAGCCTTTCCCAAGCATCGTGAAGAGTACACAGAGCCCTTCTTTCCACAAATAGCCGCTGTCGCCCTAGCCTCGCAGCCCAGGAGCCTCCTGCCCCGTCCTCTCGACATATTCCGTATAGCCGCCGCCATAGGTGTGGATGCCTTCAGGCGTCAGCTCCAGCACGCGGTTGGAAAGGGCTGCCAGAAAATGCCGGTCGTGCGAGACGAACAGCATGGTGCCTTCATACTGCGACAGCGCGGTGATCAGCATCTCCTTGGTGGCGATGTCGAGATGGTTGGTCGGCTCGTCCAGCACCAGAAGGTTGGGCGGATCGAACAGCATCAGCGCCATCACCAGCCGCGCCTTTTCGCCGCCTGACAGCACGCGGCACTTCTTCTCGATCTCGTCGCCGGGAAAGCCGAAACAGCCGGCGAGCGCCCGAAGCGGCGCCTGGCCGGCTTGGGGGAACGCGTCCTCCAGCGTCTGGAACACGGTGCGCTCGCCTTCCAGCACTTCCATCGCATGCTGGGCGAAATAGCCCATTTTTACACTGGGCCCCCGCGCGACCGTGCCGTTGTCGGGCTCGGAAGCACCGGCGACCAGTTTCAGCAGCGTCGACTTGCCGGCGCCATTGACGCCCATGATGCACCAGCGCTCGCGGCGGCGGACCTGAAAGTCGAGCCCCTCATAGATGGAGCGGCTGCCATAACCCTTATGGACGTTCTTCAGCGTGACCACGTCCTCGCCGCAGCGCGGCGCCGGCAGAAAATCGAAGGACACGGTCTGGCGGCGCTTGGGCGGCTCGACGCGGTCGATCTTGTCCAGCTTCTTCACCCGGCTCTGCACCTGCGCGGCATGCGAGGCGCGCGCCTTGAAGCGCTCGATGAAGGCGATCTCCTTGGCCAGCATCGCCTGCTGGCGCTCGAACTGTGCCTGCTGCTGCTTGTCGGCGATGGCCCGCTGCTGCTGATAGAATTCGTAGTTTCCCGAATAGGCGGTCAGCGAGCCGCCATCGATCTCCACCACCTTGTTGACGATGCGGTTCATGAACTCGCGGTCGTGCGAGGTCATCAAGAGCGCGCCGTCATAGTTCTTCAGGAAGGATTCCAGCCAGATCAGGCTTTCCAGGTCGAGATGGTTGCTCGGCTCGTCGAGCAGCATCGCGTCGGGGCGCATCAGAAGAATGCGGGCCAGCGCCACGCGCATCTTCCAGCCGCCAGACAGCTTGCCGACATCGCCGTCCATCATCTCCTGGGAAAAGCCGAGACCATCGAGCACTTCCCGCGCGCGGCCGTCCAGCGCATAGCCGTCGAGTTCCTCGAAGCGGTGCTGTGCCTCTCCATATTTTTCGATGATCTCGTCCATCTGGTCGGCCTGGTCGGGATCGGCCATGGCGGCCTCGAGCGCGGCCATTTCTGCCGCGACTTCGCTCACCGGCCCTGCCCCGTTCATCCCTTCGGCCACCGCGCTGTGGCCTTCCATGTCGCCGACATCCTGGCTGAAATAGCCGATGGTGACGCCTCGATCGACCTGCACCTGCCCCTCGTCGGGCTGCTCCTGCCCGGTAATCATGCGAAACAGCGTCGTCTTGCCGGCGCCGTTGGGGCCGACCAGGCCGACCTTCTCGCCCTTCTGCAGGGCCGCCGACGCCTCGATGAAGACGAGCTGACGGCCGTTCTGCTTGCTGATGCTTTCAAGTCTGATCATGCGGTTTCCGGGAGAATTGGAACTTGGGAGGATTTTCCCCGGGGCCATACGCGATGGCGAGCGTCAGAGGAAGAGGCGCAAGCGCCGCATACAGCCGATCTCCCCCTCGTGGGGGAGATGGCCGGCAGGCCAGAGGGGGGCGCTGTCCCGCCGGCGTCTCAATCCATCGATCTACGCCGAAGCGTTTACACCTATCGCGATACTAACGAACTTGGTGATACTATCCGGCCTTCGTCGCATGGACCCGCCGCGTGCGCGACGCCATCGGTCCTGGCTATTCCGTGCATCCATACGGCATCGATCCGCACTCGGGCGCCTGAGGGGCTCACTTCCGCTGCGGATAGATCGTCTCGCCGCGCTTCAGCATTGCCACAAACGTCTCGATCTTCTTCTTGCGGCCGGCCTCGGTCTTCATGTTGTGGGTGCGGAAGGCGAGCGCGAAGCGGTTCTGCGCGCTGAGTTTCTCAAGCATCTCCTTGGCTGCCGGCTCGGCGTCGATCGCCGCTTGCAGGTCATCGGGGATTTTCATCTGCTTGCCGCTGCCATAGGCGCGCGCCCAGCGCCCGTCGGCCTTGGCCGCCTCGACCTGCCTCAGCCCATGCTCGGTCATGCGGCCCTCCGCGACCAGCCGCGCGACATTGTCGATGTTGATCTTGCTCCAGATGCTCTTCTTGCCGCGCGGCGTGTAGCGCTGCAGGAAGCTCTTCTCGTCCAGCCCCTTGCGCACCGCGTCGATCCAGCCGAAGCACAAAACGACGTCGATGGCTTCCTTGGGCGTGATCGACTTCAATCCCGATCCCACCTTGTGCATCTTGATCCACACTTCGGTTTCCGTGCCATGATGCTTGTCGAGCCAGGCGTAGAAGCTTTCCGGATCCGGAAACTCCCGGACCTTGTCGGGATCGACCTTCACCGGCGCCATCAGCCAGCCTGCCCGTTCGGTGCCGTCCGCGCCATCGCTTTCACTGTGGTCCGGCCTCCAGCATCGCGCCTATCGTCATTGGCCAGCATCGTGGCATGAATTGCTGTCAGTTTCCGTCAGCAAACTTGTCGGGGCGCGTACGGCGTTCCTTCGCGTCCCCCTCTGTCCCTGAACATCTTTGCGAAGCGCCTACTGCAACTGCGGCTTTTTCAGAAAACTGCCGCGGTCTGCCGACTTGACGCGCAGCCAGGTTTCGCGGCCGTCACGCAGCACCCGCATCGGGATCTCGGCGCCCGCCGAGCCGCTCTCCCACAGTTTGCGGTAGAAATCGGCCAGCCCGTCGACCGCGCCGTCGCGAATGTCGGAGATGATGTCGCCCTCGCGCAGGCCAGCCTTGGCCGCCGGGCCGCCTTCGGTCACGCTCATCACCACCACTCTGCCGTCGCTTTCGGCCGACAACGCGCCGAGCCACGGGCGCGGCGGCTTGGCCACCTGGCCGCGCGTCAGCAGATCGTCAAGAATCGGCGGCAACAGATCGATCGGCACGACCATGTTGATGTCGGCGACCTCGCCGTTGCGGCTCATCTGCAGGCGCAGCGAACCGATGCCGAGCAGCGAACCGTCGGAGCCGAACAGCCCTGCCCCGCCCCAGGACGGGTGCGCCGGCGCAATAAAGATCGCCTCGTCAAGCAGATACTCCCAATAGCCGGCGAATTCCTGCTTGGTGACGATCCTTGCCTGCACCGACTGACCGATGCCGTCCGTCAGCACGACGGCGTCTCCGACCTTCGCCTTGCCGGCATCGCCCAGCGCCACCGCCGGCAGGCTGAGTGGTGCCAGTGCCTGCACCAGGCCGAACCCCGATTCCTGGTCATAGGCCAGCGCATGCGCGGGAACGACGCGGCCGTCATGGGTGGTCAGCCAGACTTCGTCCGCCTCGGTGATGAGATAGCCGATGGTCAACACGAGCCCGTCATTGCGAATGACGACGCCGCTGCCTTCCCTGAGCGTGCCGAGGGCCCCGGCCGTAAAGGCGTCTTCGGGAACGGTGGCCCGCAGGGTAACGACCGAGCGCGGATTGGGATTGATGGTCATGCTTTTGTCCTGCGATGCAATGCTCTGGCGTGGCGTTATTCCCTATACCTATGCCGCACCGGAGACGGTGCAAGGGGTGTAGTGCTGACCTCATCCCTTATGCAGGAGAAGCTCGGTGCGGCGTCATAAAACAATAGTTCAACGCAAGTTGAACTTCCCCATCCGCAGCCCTAGCTTTACATGGACCTGCAATCTTTCACACGCCCCCCGAACACGAGGCCCCGAGATGACCGAATACACCCCGCCGAAAGTATGGACCTGGAACAAGCCCAGCGGCGGCGCCTTTGCCAGCATCAACCGGCCGATCGCCGGCCCCACGCATGACAAGGAACTGCCCGTCGGCAGGCATCCGCTGCAGCTCTATTCGCTGGCGACGCCGAACGGCGTCAAGGTGACGGTCATGCTGGAGGAACTTCTGGCGCGCGGCCACAAGGGCGCTGAATATGACGCCTGGCTGATCAGGATCAACGATGGTGACCAGTTCGGCAGCGGCTTCGTCGAGATCAATCCCAACTCCAAGATTCCCGCCTTGATGGACCGCAGCGGCAAAACGCCGGTGCGCGTCTTCGAATCCGGTTCGATCCTGGTCTATCTCGCGGAAAAATTCGGCGAATTCCTTCCCAACGAACAGCCGGCCCGCGCCGAGGTGCTGTCCTGGCTGTTCTGGCAGATGGGCTCGGCGCCGTATCTGGGCGGCGGCTTCGGCCATTTCTACGCCTATGCACCGGAAAAGTTCGAATACGCCATCGACCGCTTCTCGATGGAGGTGAAGCGCCAGATGGATGTGCTCGACCGCCGGCTGGCAGAGACAGAATATCTCGGCGGCAAGGACTACTCTATCGCCGACATCGCGGTGTGGCCCTGGTATGGCGGGTTGGCGCTCGGGCGCATGTACAATGATTCCGCCGAGTTCCTGTCCGTGCACGAGTACAAGCATGTGCAGCGCTGGGCCCAGGCAATCGACGCACGCCCGGCGGTCGAGCGCGGCCGCATGGTCAACCGCGCCTTCGGCGAGCCGGCCCTGCAGTTGCACGAGCGCCACGACGCCAGCGACTTCGAGACGAAGACGCAGGACAGGCTGGCGGCGGAATAAGCTGGGCTGACAACGGGCCGATCTCTCTCCCCCATGGTTCCCCCCATGGGAGAGGTTGGGAGTTCCAACCCGCCTCTGGACAGATTGGCCGCCAAACAAGCAAGGCCGGCCTCAAAAACAGAGCCCGCCACGACTGCCAAGTCGCGGCGGACTTTTCCCAAGGCAAGGCGACTCGGACAGCCTTTTGTCGGCACCATCATTCAGCGCAGGACCTCGACGATTTGACGTGTCTCGGGATCGACCAGAACCGTCTGGTGGTTGATCACGGCGACGCGATATCTGACATCGGGTACCTCACGCAGTTCGACCGTGTCCGGCACCGACGAGCCGAGCTTGAGCTCGACGCCCAGAAGGTTCACCGACGCAAGCGGCTCCCTCTTGATGTATTCGCGAACGACCGTCTCCTGCTGCGGCTGGACGATGACGACATTTTCCGCCAGCGCCGCACCGATGCCGCCCATCAGGACGACCGCGGCCGCTGCGCTCGAAAGATAAAGTCTCATGACCATCTCCTATTGGTAACTGAAACTCCGCCCTGGATGGAAACTCCACGGCAGGCCAGGGGTTCCATTCCAAATTCCAGAATTGAAGCCATCATGACGTTGGCAAGAATATTCAATGACTGTTGGAACGATGCTCGTGATTGGCTCAGAATAGCTCTCAATCTTGGTGGATAAATTGCGTATCCGAGGCGGATTAATGCGATTCAGCTTGTTGTTTGTCGACACCCCCGAGTTTCGCCTCCAGTCATTTCAAGGACTGGACCGCGCGGCAAACGACGCACCGCCATCGAAGATGATGCACCGCAGGCCGATGGCCCGACCATCGAGCAGCGGGATTGGGCCCTGATCAAGCGGCACCCGACCCGCGAAGGCCGGTTCGACAAGACACGAGTCGGGGCACTTGCAGAAGGGCGGGCGGCGCCGCCACTCACCCTTGGTGAACGTGAACTGAGGCTACCAAAAGCGCGAGCAAATAGCCGATCGGTCGGGCTCCACAAGCGCATCTCGATGCCTCGGAGATAGCTCAACGGCGTCTTCCAGCCTCATGAGAGGCATCTTGCCAAAACCACACTTTCCATGCCCGAATTATTGGCGAAAGACCCTTGTCCGGCTAAGTTTTTAGCCCGGCCATCATATCAGTTTTGACTAAAATAATAGAACGTCCAATGCACATTGCCGGAACCGAACAGGCCCCCTTGGACCTTTGCGTCCGGCAGCTAAGACCTTCGTCCTACAGGAAAACGCAGAAGCCTGATGTGACCGTTTCAAGCCCGGACAAGGGAACATCGGGCGCCGCTTGCACACCCAGGGCGCATCGCAGGAAGAACCTTGGCAACGGCGGCCTGGAGCCCACTGGCCGTCACACTGGTGTCGATCGCAGGCGGCGCAATTGACTTCTGACGCTCGACCGCCTTTTCCACCGGTCTGACATGGCTTGCATTAATATTAGAGACAGCGAATATAGAGGTCGGCCGGCGACCGCCAGAAGTCGGCTGGGCCCGGCGTGCCTTCCTTTGCACCTGGCCGCCGGGCCACTTTTTCTTCTGCTTGTCATTTTGCCTCCAGGCGGCACACGGCAGTGCGAGCACCTTCCCGCCCCTCGCAACCGCCCTGCCTCGACGCCGGACTGTTCGCTCTTTCGGCACCGCCACCACTGCCTCGAGCACATGCTGCGCCGGCAAGAAAGAAAAACTGTCTTCAGGCGCGCCTGGATTTGGGCACTGAATCCGCGCTTTAGCTCCGCCTATTCCGCTTTCGCGGAAGTTTCGGCCGCCGTGCAATATGCAATGCTGCTAATGCGGCGGTACGAGCCGCCCTGGTTGACGCGGGCGCCCCAGCATCCCAACAATGCGCCCCCCCGTCCGCGTCGACCACGGCAGGCGCTTGGCGCTCTCGTCCGATCCGCGAAGTCTTGCGCCGGCGGTGCCGGGGCAACACAGTTGCGCGACAGGTCTCACGAGACATTCGTTGCCGCCTCAGCCGCCGGCCAGCGCCTTCGTCGTCACCAGATTGGACTCCGCCTCCGGTAAGAGGGACGCCGCCGCAACAGGCTTGGACCCAATCGCCTACTTCAATTCCACCCACACCGGCGCGTGGTCGCTGGCGCCATCCTCGCCGCGCACGTCGCGGTCGATGCCGGCAGCCGTCAGGCGCCGCGCCAGTTTCTTCGACAGCAGGATGTGGTCAAGCCTCAAGCCCGCATCGCGCGGCCAGCGGTTCCGGCGATAGTCCCAGAAGGTGTAGAGCGTCTCCTTCGGGTGTTTCTTGCGCAGGGCGTCGGTCCAGCCCTGCTCGAGCAACGCGGCGAACGAAGCCCGGCTCTCCGGCTGCACCAGCGCGTTGTCGTCATAGGAGTGGGTGGCATAGATGTCGCGCGGTTCGGGCACGATGTTGTAATCGCCGGCCAGCACCACTGGCAGGCCGGTGTCGAGCAACTGTTCGGCATGCGCCTCCAGTCGCGCGTGCCAGGCCAGCTTGTAGGCGAATTTCGGTCCCGGCTGCGGATTGCCGTTCGGCGCATAGAGGCAAGCGATGATGATGCCATTCACCGCCGCCTCGACGTAGCGGCTCTGTCTGTCGGCATCATCACCGGGCAGGGCATCGCGAGTCAGCACCGGTTCCGACCCCCGCGCCAGGATCGCGACGCCGTTCCAGGTCGCCTCGCCCTTCCACACCGCGCCATAGCCGGCAGCGGCAAGAGCAGAGCGCGGAAACTGGGTGTCGCGCGCCTTCAGCTCCTGCAGGCAGACGACATCGGGTTTTGCGGCAGCCAGCCACGCCAGCAGGTTCTCGAGTCGGCTGTTGATGTTGTTGACGTTGAACGAGGCTATCTTCATCGAAGGTCAGGCAACGATCCGACCCGACCACGCCTTCACCGCCTCGGCCAATGTCTTCAGATGATCGGCGGCGGAGAAGCCCGAGAAGCTCTTACGCGGCTTGAGGTCATGGTCGCCGTCCTCCAGCCAGTGGACCTCGATGCTGCCGGAAAGCGCATAAGTCGCAACCTCGTCCTTCGTGCCGAATTCGTCGCGCGTGCCCTGGAAGATCAGCGTTGGTGTCTTCAGATCGGCGAGGTGTTTTGTCCGCAGCTGCGTTGGCCTATCAGGCGGGTGAAAGGGATAGCCGAGGCACAGCAGGCCCGAGATCTCACCCTTTGCAAACATCTCGTCCGCGACCATCGAGGCGACGCGCCCGCCCATCGACTTGCCGCCGATGATCAGCGGACCGGCCACGCCCTTGGCCCTGAGGTCGGCGATCGCCTTGATATATTCCGGGTTCACCGTCTCGGCTCGCGGCGGTGGTTTGCGATGCCCATAGCGGCGCGCGGCCATATAGTGAAACTCGAAGCGCGCAACCTGGAAGCCGACTGCAGCCAGCGCTTTGGCGGTGGCGGTCATCGACGGCGAATCCATCGACGCGCCCGCGCCATGCGCGAGCAGGATGGTGATGGGGGCGGTGTCGTGGCCGTCGAAGAGGAAGGTGGTCATGAGGCGGCCTTCCGACAAAGGCCGAATTCCTTCGCACCCCCCTCTGGCCGGGGGCGGGCCGCCCCCCCCCCCCTGGGGGGGGGGGGGGGGGGGGGGGGGGGGCCGCTTCGTTTGGGGGTTGCTGCCGGGGGCATTCCCAACCTCCCCACACCCCGCCCCCCCCCCGGGGGGCCGCCCCCCCCCCGCCCCCGGGGTGTGGGGCCCGCCTGGCCAGAGGG
>NZ_JAMYMV010000094.1:0-19700 GCF_040318715.1 Mesorhizobium sp. M1050
CCCCACCCCGGGCCCTAGGGGCTAGTCCAAAACCTTTCTCTCTAACCCCTGGCCGGCGCGCTCTCACCCGCCGGCCCCGCCGGGGGGTGGCGCGGGCGGCGGCCCGCCCCGCCCACAACCCTGCCAAAGGTCTTCGCGGCCAGCGCCTGGTTCTACGTGCCGGCCACCGCGTCGTTCGGTCGCCAATATTTATTGTAGATCGTGAATGCGTCGGTGCCGTTCAGCTTTTCCATCTCCTGCATCCGGTCGTTTGACCGGAATGCGGTAGGGCTGATTCGGCCGCAATGTCGGTTGACCTCCTCGTCCAGCAGACCTGCGGGTTCGTCTCTCTGCGCCAACGGCGCTCCTCATCACGTTTCGCTCGGTCTTGATCATTCTCGTTGAGGATGAGGTTGAACATGCGATCGGCCTCGAAGCCCATCATCTCGCCCAAAACGAGCCATAGGCGGTGAGGGCGTTATTGTAGCCGCCGCTGACTGAGACCGCTCGGTCGAACTCGCTGTCGGCGCGGTTGGTAGTCGCTTTGAAGATCAGACGCTCGAGGAAATGGGCAAGTCCGGATTTGCCGGGTGGCTTCGTCGGCGCTGCCGACCTTGTACCATATGAGTGACGATTGGCGCGCGGTGATGTCGACCCTTCCATGCCATTGTCGAGCAGGAAATCCGCGATCTTGCCGCCGTGGGTGGCGGCCAGAGCCGGAGTGGTCGTCACCAGGGCCAGGGCGGTGGCAGTGAACGCCTTGCGCAGCCAGAGGGGCGATCGATGGCTCCGGTTGGAAAGGCAAGGTTGGAGGCAAAGTGATTTGTTCCTCATTTCGATGAACGCGCTGCGTCTTCGCCTCCCGGTGGGAGGATCGGCGGGCAGCGCCGAGCCAGATGAATTATGGGGCCAGGCCTTTACTCGAGCCTAATCTTCGGCTGGACCCAGGAGACCTGCGGCGGTGTTTCTGGTGAGGTGGTCATTGGAGGGATTTTCCTTGGTCCGCGACGTCTTGCGGGCGACCACGCATGCACCGTGCCAGATCAGAAAACATTCGAGGCATGTGGACAAGTCGGGCTCTGACATGTTGCGCATCCGACATTGTGGGCATCGAACAGGGCTGAAGACGACGCGAGCACGGCTGAGAGTATCTTCTTCCTTTGGAAGACGATGAGGCGCGCTGCCGGGGAGGGGTACAGGATGCGCTTCGAAGGCCGCTGCACTGACGGTTAGATTTGAGATGTGGTCGCTCCAGCGGACCGATGTCTCGACAGTCAGACCGGGCGGTGCTGAATGGTAGAGGCGTGAGCAGCGTAGCTAAGTGGGCGCGGAGCCATCTCGCGCGCGAAGACGGACCTGATTAAAAAAACGGCGAGTGGCGACATTCGCGAGGTGCTGGAAAACGAGGTCGTAGGACTGGGCGGGAAAAACGATGCCGTTGCTCTCTTCTGGCGTGATGGCCTGCCGCGAGGCCGTTGAACGTGATGAGTTGCTGCGGGAAGGGGGAGTGTTTTCGCGGGACCTTGGTCAACGTAAGAAACAAACGTCGAGCTCGCCTTGGATGGGGGCATGCAGCACATTTGCCGCTGCAGGACGGCAGCACGGAAGCTGTCCGCGCTTGCCGTCGTCCCTGGGCACCAAACAGCAGAATTTAGCGGTCGCGATTGATTTCATGTGCGTAAAATACCGCCTGGTGCGTTCGGCTGCAAATGCATGCCTGGCGGAGTGGTCGCTTAGGTCAAGAGCATCGCGTGAGTAACAGCCTGACCTTGCTCAATCTGATGCGCGCTAACCGCCTCGCCGGATTGTGGAACTGCTCGCGGGTGGCTTCTACCAAAACAGCAAGGTCATGAAATCAAGCAGGAAGTCGTCAATCGCTTGGGCGATTGTTTCTGACTTGCCCTTGAACTGGTCCAGCAAAACGCGCGCGCTATCGATCGCTTCCACGCTGGTCGCATCGATCAGCCCCTCGACCCTCTTGAAACAATCCAACTCGAAACTCCTCAAGGCGCTCCCAAGGTGTTATGCACGAAGGCAGCTCCGTGAACTACCCGGCCTTTGACCTGGCGGCACGAGCAGCGGTCGGCCTTACGCCCCGCGCCTCCAAACACGAGCCATCGACGTGGCGCTGAGGAGCGTTGGAAGAAATTGGGCGCTTCCGGCCACGCTCGAGCGGTAGTGTAGGACAGTGCTTGCTGGCGGCTACGCCCACAATGGAGTGCGCCACCTGATCGGGGCTTAACAATTTTTCGCTTTTTGCTGCGCCCAACTCTCGGCTATGACTCGGACAGGCCTAATGGCCTGCCCACGTTGCATTGTAAAAGAAGGAACAAGTATATGCCGACTGGAACGGTAAAGTGGTTCAACAGCACCAAGGGGTTTGGATTTATCCAGCCCGACAATGGCGGTCCGGATGTTTTCGTCCACATTTCCGCTGTCGAACGCGCGGGCCTCTCGACCCTCGCTGACGGCCAGAAGATCAACTATGAGGTCGAGCAGGATCGCCGCACTGGCAAGTCCTCCGCTGGCAGCCTCAGCAAAGCTGGTTGAAATTTTCTCCTGCGTCCTGGCAAGAGTAGGCACGTAGGTCCTCACGGCCGCTCGATGGGACCGAGCAAAAACTGAGGGCAGCAGATTGCTGCAGGCGTCGCGAATTCCTCATGAAACAAAGTTGTTTGAAAGGAAGGCGGGGTTGGCCCCGCCTTTTTATATGACGCGCAGATTAAGCCGATGGCTGCAACGCTCCAGAACGAACCTCGATTGCCGAAATCAAGCCGCGACCTTCTTGCGGGTTCGCTTCGTCGGCGCAGGCTCCGGCGCTTCCGGCGCCTTCGGTTTGCGGCCGAGCCCCATCGTCTTGGCCAATGACGAGCGCGCCGCGGCGTAGTTCGGCGCGACCATGGGATAATCCGCCGGCAGGCCCCATTTGGCCCGATATCCATCCGGCGTCAGCCCATAGTGGGTCGACAGATGACGCTTTAGCGATTTGAATTTCTTCCCGTCCTCAAGGGAGATGATGTAGTCCGGTGTCACCGATTTCCTGATCGGGACTGCAGGCGTAAGGGCAACCGGCTCTTGCGCAGAGACACCTCCGGCCGTCGCTCTCAGAGCCGCATGCACTTGGCCGATGAGGGCAGGGAGATCCCCCACCGGGATCGGATTGTTGGAGACATAGGCCGACACGACATCGGCGGCAAGCTCAATGAGGGTGTCGACGTTTTTTCCGGCTTCTTCTGTCATGAAACTCTCCAGGCGGTGAAACATAATCAGCGAAGCGTCGCTTCATAGGGCCGGTTGCCGCTGAAAGCAACAATGTCTCGACAGCGTTATTGCCAATGCTCGTCCAGAAGCGACATCGATGCGCCATATTTCCCGTCGTGACCGCTGAGCCACTCGTTGTTGGCGACCCTGCCGTGGTGCGTGGCGCGTCCCGGCTGTAACTTTGCGCCGAAGTTGCTAGTAGTCGAGGCTAAGCGCGCTATTTTTGTCTCGCTCTACTTCTTTGGACTGTGAAATCGAGGGATCGTGATCGCTTGCTGGTGGGCGTCAGGGACGATGGACGTTCATTGGCAATGGCCAAATGTAAGTTCATCGCCCGGTGAGCCGCTCTTCTAAGGGGCTGGGAACCGCCGCTGGAACCAAGGACATCAATGTATTTCGAGGCGTTTCTTAGCCGGTCCTCGAGGGACGGCAATTGCTGCGGACGACACCTGTTCCACGATATCGAACAGCGCGGCGACACGGGCAGCTTCTCGAATCTGGAGCGGCTTCTCGCAAGCTGGCGCCGCGCCGAGAGGCCGGGCAAGGACAGTGCGTCGCCTGCTTCAATCATACGCGTCAACCAGCCAGCGACGCTGTCCCATACGGAATCCCGCGACCGGCCGTGTGATCTCGCCGGTAGTCGCCCCGGCCCTCTGCACGAAGCCTCGGGATGTGCTGACGATCAACCAGGCCACAAAGGTCGACGTCCTGAAGCAGGGATCACATGAGTTTGCCACTATGCGCAGGCTTGCCATGCGCTTCCGCGGCATTTGCGGGGCCTGTGAATTGGGCAAGCTCGACACTTCGATCGACGTGGCGTCAACTCCGGGTTCGTCGCCATCACGCGTTTCGGTCGGGTCCTACGCCGTGACGCTGACGCCGTTCGCGATGCCATTGAACTACCGTGGAGCAACGGCCAGGCGGAAGGGCTGATCAACCGCCTGAAGACGATTAAACGTACCATGTAGGCAGAGCGGGCTGCGAACTCATTAGGGCACGCATGCTGCCACTCAGCCGGCCTGATCACCGCACAAAGCGAGGAAGAACCTAGCCAAGTGCAAAGCGACAATTGCCTCGACAGCGGGTCCCGGAAGGTTTATGCTGCCCAATGTTACCGCAATCCGGAATGGCGATTGAGTACCTTCGCGAGTGAAGGGAGTGGAACTTCTTTGTCGGCCAAATTGTTGACGGAACGCCCGGCGCCCATTGTTGCTACATGTCTAGATTCTTGGGGCGTTTTGGATGATGCAATCCACCATCTCACTCCAAAGGGCAGTGGAATCTGGAAC
Organism: Mesorhizobium sp. M1050; assembly: GCF_040318715.1. NCBI lineage: Bacteria > Pseudomonadati > Pseudomonadota > Alphaproteobacteria > Hyphomicrobiales > Phyllobacteriaceae > Mesorhizobium > Mesorhizobium sp. M1050. The sequence continues at coordinate 4,530 of NZ_JAMYMV010000094.1, forward strand.
AATGTCGCTTTTGTTCGCACGACATCCTTCGTGCCCGATTGGCATATCGTCTTTAACTCTGCTTCTCTTTTTGGGCTCCCTGTTGATATCGAGGCGAGCCCAAACAGGACAATTTTTGCAATCGGCGAACCGCCGACGAAAGCTCATCGCGCGTTTCATGAAGGGCAGGGGAAAAATACTATCGTCCTGACGTGTGACGCAGAGCTGGCTGCTCGGCAGAATGCAACGCGCCGATTCGTTTTGTCTCCACCTATCACTCGGTCTTGGTCTGTAAACAAGACATATGACCAACTTCTGGTCAGCGAAGTCGTGGATAAGCCGCTTCGGCTCTCATGGATTACCAGTGACATCGCCCTGCTTAAAGGACATCGATATCGGCTGGCGTTTCTGGAACGGCTGAGAAAGGAGCTCGATTTTGACCTGTTCGGCCGAGGTTTTCGGCTGATTGGAGATAAATGGAACGCACTCGCACCTTACCGTTACAGTATAGCGTTCGAGAATACTCGTGCTGATTACTATTTTACAGAGAAGCTTATGGACTGCTTCGTTGCTGAAACAATGCCGATCTATTACGGCAGCCCGGCAATCACGAGGTTCTTCCCTTCGGACTCTATGGTTCTGATTGACCCAGAGGACAAGAACGTAATCCCAAAAATTCAAGAAATCATCGACTCGGACCTCTGGAAGGAACGTCGCGGCGCAATAAGAGAGGCGAAGCGGTTGGTCCTCGAGAAATACAATACGTTTGCTTATCTCGCGGGCTTCATCGAAAGCGTTCAGGATAAACCCTTACCGCCGGAAATTATACACATCGATTCGCCTGAGGTCGATTTTGGAACAGACGAATGAAGTACTCCAACGCTCGCTTGGCGTGCCCGGCGGTCGGTGGTCTGGCGAGATCGGTACGGAACGCTCGGCGGAGAATGCCTGCTGCGCAGACGGGCCGGCACGGGCGCACGAGGTCATGCGCCCCCGGCTGCCGCTGATCAGACGAACTGGGGAAGGCCAGGAACGGAATTGAGGACCTCGTCCACGAGTTCGTCGCCGGCATGTTCCTTGGCGCAGGCGATCGTCTCGTTGGCGAGGCCGGCGATCTTTGCCATGCTGAGACCCTCACTCATCAATTGCTGGCCGAGCCCCATAAGGCCGCCACCCTCTGGGTCGTCGCCATGATACTTCGCTACTAATTCCGAAGCTCCCGGAATGGCCTCGATCATGCGCGCAACGGGACCGTCGGCCGCGTGGCTTTGCAGGAAACCCAGCATTAACCCAACGCCCTTCTCTGCGAGAGCCGGGCCGATGCCGGCACCAGTGGCGATGCGCGGTAAGAATTCTTCCATGCAGGGTCTCTCTCTCTTTAATGAGGTTTACCGGCGCCGGTCCGGCGCCCCGCGCCCTTGGCCGAACCACAATTGAACTCCACAAAAATAGGCCGGCGGAAGTGCTATTGCGCGTAAAACCGCCTCTGTCAACGCAAGCTGCGTTGGACGTGCGTGTTTCGCAAACCGAAGATCATTCCAATTCACTTCATTACGCATTGGCAACCGCACAGTTTGCAGTGGCTCGCTTATGGGCCAATGCCCCGCGTCCGTCAAATGATGACGACAACGTGGTTATCTCCGAGGATCTGTGGATCAAGGTGTGAGGCAGTTACAGCCGGTGGATCTGCTCAAGCGCCGCGCCGGCACAAGACTCTAGATTGGCAATACTGCGCGTGTTGCCATGTCTTTCATCGCGTGATGGGATGTTCGTAGAAGCGGAGCTATATGCCGGTGTGACGATCGACAAGGCGGACCGGCTATTCCGATAGGACATCCATACTGTCGCATAGACCGTCGCTGCTTAGGTACTGAAACCGCCATCGCTGGTGACATCACAATGTGCAGTCGGCGGGTGTCGATAAGGTCAATTCACGCAATCAGCAGGTCAGGAGGAACGAATGAACCCTGAGGTTTCAGAAGCTCACTTTTCGCAAGGCGTGCAGCGCACATCGTGCAAGAGATTGCCAGTCTTGCAGATGCTATCGACTTTCTCAACGATGGCGGGAAGATCGCAGTGACCGAATCTACGAAGCCGCCCCCAGGGCGTGCTTTGATGCATACAAACGGTTGCCGAGCAGGGATACTCCTCCTCCCTGAAGTCCAATCGAGAAGAGCGATCACTTCCAAGAGGGTCCCAGCTCAGCCGCGAAAACAGGTGTCAGACCCCGGTCCTCTCCCTCAGCTGATCTAGCTCAGGGCGTTCATGAGCCGCAGATCGCATAGTGGCTGCGTGCACGACGCAGGAAGACCATTTATGAAAATCCTATTCAATATGATGGCTGTCCCCTTGCTGGCAGCCACCGCCTTTGCTGCGGATTCGATCCCCACAGCCCTCAGAGATGCGGCATTGGCGACCTTCAGGGCTTTGCCATCCACCACGCCGGCAGTCGCCAACAACCCGATCACCCCGGAAAAGATCGCTCTCGGCAAGGCACTGTTCTTCGATCCACGCGTCTCTGTGTCAGGCGTCTTGTCGTGCAACTCGTGCCACAACCTGGCCACCGGCGGCGACGACAATCACGAAACCTCGATCGGCCATGGTTGGCAGAAAGGACAGCGCAACGCGCCGACTGTACTGAATGCTGTCTTCAACATCGCTCAGTTCTGGGATGGTCGTGCCGAAGACCTGAAGGCTCAGGCGAAGGGACCGGTCCAAGCCGGGATCGAAATGGCCAATACACCGGACCAAGTCATCGCCACGCTCAAGTCCATGCCGCAATATGTCGAGTGGTTCGATGCAGCTTTTCCGGCTGAAGCGGATCGGGTCACCTTCGACAACTTCGCCAAGGCGATCGAAGCCTTCGAGGCGACACTGGTCACACCGGCCCCGTTCGACAGCTTCCTGAATGGTGATGAGGTTGCCATGACTCCCGAACAGAAACAGGGCCTGGCGCTTTTCATGAACAAAGGCTGCTCGTCCTGCCATGCCGGCATCAACGTTGGTGGGCAAGCCTATTTCCCATTCGGCCTCGTGGAACAGCCCAGCGCCGAGGTCCTGCCGGAAAAAGACAAGGGCCGATTTGCGGTCACCAATGCAGCCGACGATTCCTATGTTTTCCGCGTGGCGCCCCTGCGCAACGTTGCACTCACCGCGCCATACTTTCATTCGGGCAAGGTTTGGGATCTGAAACAGGCCGTTGCCATCATGGGAACCACCCAGCTTGGCGTGGTACTGGCGGACGAAGAAGTCGACCTGCTTGTTGCCTTCCTCAACTCGCTGACCGGAAAGGCACCCGAGGTCGCCTATCCCATCTTACCCGCCGAAACGGCGACAACACCCCGGCCTATAATGCAGATCTTAGGAAAATAAAGCCCAGCTGATCGAGAAACATCGCAATTGACAATGATTGCGACTTTTACTGGGACGAGACGATCGCGACGTCCATGAGAAGCAAATGGCTCGTTTCCAAAGTGCAGACACTGCTTCCGTCACCAGCTCGTTGCGATGGAATCATGTGTGGGATCTGGCGTGCGACATGCCAAGGAAGGTGTCTGACGCATGACGCTCGCGCGCTGTCGATACCGCGCGGCGGCCAGCCATCGCGCTGGCGGCCGAATAGCCGCGCGCCGGAGTGACCGGCCCCCCTTAGGGCGATGGGGGAGCCACTCCGTCCTCCATGTCCAGCGATTCTTCGACTGCTTCCGGATTCCGGGCGATGGTCCAAAGGAGAGTATTCGCCGCTACATCCGGTTTCGAGCGACCTTGCTCCCAGTTTCGAAGCGTTGCCAGATCGAGGCCATACCTCACCGAGAATACCTCCTGAGAGAGCTTCGTGCGATCCCGGACTTCGCGAACACTTATCGGCCGCGGCGCATGAACCTTCGCGATCACGCCTGCGGACGACAGTTCATTCTTCAGTGCCAATAGGTGGTCGACGCAAGGAACCGTCACGAACGCCTTGCCGTGATCGACCATCTCCGTGAGTATCGCGTGGGCCGTCCTCAGTGGCAACTGTCTCTTGACGAGAATCCGGGCGGCCTCAGGAGTATTCGCGCCGTGAAGAAAACTGAGGCTCAGTCGGACGGGAGAGCCTGACGACACCAGGACGACGTCCCGGGTTCGCACCCGTTGTCCGAACCGCTCCATGATTTCGATGTAGCCGACATTAAGCTTCTCCGCGATCACTCGACCGAGCTTGCGTAATTTGGACCATCCCCACTGGACCTCGGCATCGCCCCCAATATGCAGGTCACGGACGACAAGATGATTACTGCCCATCTCCACGTTGCCCAAGAGCTGAAGCACGCCATCGGGCGTGACCACGTCAAAGAGGAGGCATGGATCCTCTGAAATATCCGCGTCCAGGATGAGTTCGATGTCATCGGGCTGCACACCAGATCCCTACGCAAGTTGCTTATAGAAGCTAAGTCGGGCGCTGGCGAGGGTCAAGGCCTTACCGATTTTCCGAATTGGCGGGACGCTGGCAACATCCGAATCCTGCCACCTCGACCCGTAGTCTGCGCTAATCGACTGGGGAAGCGGACAGACGCGCAGGTCGCCACCTGAGCGAACGCGACAGGCGGTCTAGTTTAAGAAAGACGCATGTACGATTTTCCGAGCGGCGCGGCCTGTATGTTCCGAAGGAGCCGATATTAAAGCGTATCGTCCAAATTGATATTTCCTGCGCGATTACGTGCCGAAGGGAAGTGCTCATTCTCGCTCGAGTGACTTATTTCAAAGGATGTGATCGCGTATTGGCACATTTACGGCCGACATGCGGCAGCCGGCAACTCACGTCATGGTGAGGAAGGAGAAGCATCAGGCCTACGCTTTCTCCCGGAGCGCACGTGCTGCAGCGACCATGTTCATGAGGGCAGGGCGGACCTCCTCCCATTTACGTGTTTTGAGGCCACAGTCCGGGTTTACCCACAGTTGGGCATCCGACAGTCGCTCGCGGGCAAGCATGACGAGATCCGAAATCTCACGGACTCCCGGGAGGCGTGGTGAGTGAATGTCATAGACTCCGGGACCGATTTCGTTCGGATATTTGGAGCTCGTGAAGGCGTCCAGCAGCTCCATTTTCGAGCGCGAGGTCTCAATCGAAATGACATCCGCATCCATTTCAGGAATCGCGTCGATGATCTCGTTGAACTCCGAATAGCACATGTGGGTATGGATTTGAGTCGCGTTATTTACACCCGTTGAAGCGATCCGGAAGCATTCGACAGCCCAGTCGAGATAGACTTTCCAGTCAGACTGGCGCAGTGGCAATCCTTCGCGAAACGCGGCCTCATCGATCTGGATTATCCTTGCGCCGGACCTTTCGAGATCCGTCACTTCGTCGCGGATGGCGAGCGCGATCTGGCGGCAGGATTCGGAGCGGGGTACGTCGTCGCGAACAAAAGACCAGTTGAGAATGGTCACTGGGCCTGTGAGCATTCCCTTAACAGGCTTTTCCGTAAGCGACTGGGCGAATTGCCACCAGCGCACTGTCATCGGATTGCGCCTCGATACGTCGCCGAAAATGATGGGGGGACGCACGTAGCGCGACCCATAGCTTTGTACCCAGGCATGCTGGGTGAGCGCGAAGCCGGACAACTGCTCGCCGAAATGCTGTACCATGTCGTTTCGCTCGAACTCACCGTGCACCAGCACGTCCAGCCCGATCTCTTCCTGCCAGCGAATTGCAGCCTCGATCTCCTTCTTCAGGAACGTCTCGTAGTCGACATAGCTCAGCTGGCCCTTCGCATGAGCGGCCCGCGCCTTGCGTACCTGCGGCGTCTGCGGGAAGGACCCGATGGTCGTCGTCGGGAACGGCGGCAGCCCGAGTGAGCCGGCTTGGACTCTGGAGCGCTCGGCAAAAGCGCTCTCTCGTCGCTTCATGCTATCGTCAATGCTGGCGATCCGCCCCTGAACAAGCGGGTCATGGATCCTCGTGGATGTCACGCGCGTGGCGGCAGCCTCGGCAGACGCTTTCAACGCGCCAGCCACCGCATCTCTGCCTTGGGACAGGGCCCGGGCCAGCAACACCAATTCGTCGGTCTTCTGGGCCGCGAAGGCGAGCCACGAGCTGATGTCGGCGTCGAGTTCCGTCTCCATGCGCAGGTCGATCGGCACATGCAGCATCGAGCAAGAAGGCGCGATCTCGACGCGGTCCAAGGGCCAGCCGGCGACGATCGATTTGATGCGGTCGAGAATGGCGGGCAGGTTCGCACGCCAGACGTTGCGGCCATCGATCAAGCCAAGCGAGAGCACCAGATCCTTCGGAGCGAGCCGACCCACCGTTTCCAGCTGCTCGGGAGCGCGCACGAGATCAATATGCAGCCCAGCCAGGGGCAGAGAAACCGCGGTTTCGAGATTGTTTCCCAGCGGCCCGAAATACGTAGCCAGCATGATCTTCAGCTCGGGCGCGGCTTTCGACAGCTGTCCATAGGCGAATTCGAACGCAGCTCGTTCGTTCGGGTTCAGATCGAGGACAAGCGCTGGCTCATCGATCTGCAGCCAGTCGGCTCCCGACAGCTTCAGCCTCTGCAGAAGTTGCTCGTAGACGGGCAGCAGCCGCGATAGGAGCGCGATGGGACCGAACCCTTCGGCAGGTGATTTCGCCAGCTTGAGGAAGGTGATGGGTCCAAGGATGACTGGGCGTGTGTGAATGCCGAGAGCTTTGGCCTCGAGGAAGTAATCGACCGGTTTCGTTGACGAGAGGGCGAACGTCTGATCATCGTCGAGTTCCGGCACAATGTAGTGATAGTTGGTGTCAAACCACTTGGTCATTTCCATCGCGGTTACATCAGGCCCATGAGCCGCCTGCTGGTGACCAGCGTGTCCACAACCCTCCATCTGACCCTGGTTGCCGCGCGCCATTGCGAAGTAGATGTCAAGTGGGACCTCGCCGCTATTCCAGCCGTAACGGGATGGAACGGCGCCGACCATGGCTGCGGTGTCGAGCACATGGTCGTATAGCGAGAAGTCGTTCGACGGGATTTTCGACACGCCGCGATCGTGCTGCTCCTCCCAGCTAGCGGCACGGAGCGCCTTCGCCGTCCTGAGAAGGGCGGCGGCGGAAGATTTTCCGGACCAGTAACTTTCAAGCGCGAATTTCAGTTCTCGCCGACGACCGAAGCGCGGCACGCCGAGCGTTGCTACAGGAATTTGCTGAGAGACAGTCATGTCATACCCCGATGGTTGGGGCGTCGGTGACAAGGAAGGCGCTAGCAGGCCGGCATCAACGCCGGGTTGCAGCGGCCACCGAGACACCCCGCCCGTGGACGTAATTCGCCGTGGCAGGTCTCCTGGCTCGCGGGGTCATAGCCTCTACCCGTCTTCCCGAGGGTATTCGCCTCAGTGACATGAGTGGGGTTGGCTCGCCGCTAACAGTTGCGGGGGCAGCGCCGGCATCGCACCGGCTTCCCTCTTAGCTCCGCTCCGGCAGCGCCGTGCGGAGAACCACAACCCGCAGACAATCACAGCGGTCCGCACTTTGTCAATATCGCATAACGAAATGTTTATGTCGTTATGTATTCGCTCTTTTACACCTTGTCTTCATTCTGAAATATTCAGTCCGCCCATTGCCGACGCTAGCACCCCCGCCACCATTGTTCATAATGGTTTCCTGTCAGGCTGCGACATTCCTCACCGTTCATCCATGAAGGATTTCGGACAAGATGGATGGGAGTGACAACGTCGTCGAATGCAGAAGGTGGCATTGGTGGCGATGTTTAACGATGCAATCGTGGGCCGAAAGTGATGCGTGCATGGCAGAAGCGGTTGTCTCGAAGTGAACGCCAAACCATGGTGCGGGGGGAAATGGCACGCCAGGTCGTGCACGACCCTGGTGACTAGGCAATCGGTGGTAACTGCGGTCGGCGGCAAGAGACCACACTGGCCGGGGCCCCGGTCCAAAGAGCAAGGCCCGACTGTGTCCCGATAAGCTTTTTAAGTTCATTCAGGCGGTAAGTTATCCAAGGCCAGTTGGCAATGTAAATGACATCAACGCCGGACCGTCGGCTTACAGTTCAACGGCCAAAGAGTTGGAGACACAATGACTTTCCTGCGCGGTTTGTCCGCTTTTCCCATCACTCCCGCTGATCGCGGCGGTAATATCGATGAGCCCGCATTGGAAAAACTTCTTGCGCGCTTGATGGAGGCAAAGGTCGATTCTATCGGCCTGTTGGGAAGCACGGGCAGTTACATGTTCCTGTCGCGCCAACAGCGCCAATGCGCAATTGAGGTGGCCATCGATAAAGTCGGTGCTGATATTCCCTTGTTGGTCGGGATTGGAGCGCTGAGGACGGACGAAGCCGTGCAACATGCCAAGGATGCCAAAGCGATCGGTGCGACAGCCGGCTTGCTGTCTGCAGTGTCGTACGCACCTCTGACCGAGGATGAAGTGTTCGAGCATTTCCAAACAGTCGCATTGGAATCCGGTTTGCCGATTTGCATCTATGACAATCCCGGAACAACGCATTTTCGGTTCTCATCCGCCTTGGTCGAAAGGCTGTCTCGGGTGCCCGGGATCGTCGCCATCAAAAACCCCGGTTTTGGCCCGGCCGAAACCCAGCGCCATCTGGAGGACCAGCGCTCACAGGTGCCAGACGGCTTTTCGATCGGCTACAGTGGAGACGCGCAGTGCACCGAGGCGATGATTGCAGGTGCGGATACCTGGTACAGTGTCATTGGCGGACTTCTTCCCGATGCCTGTTTGAAGATCGTCAGGGCTGCACAAAGGGGCGATGCGGCCGAGGCGCGCAGGATCAATGCCAGCCTCGAGCCGCTCTGGGCTCTGTTTAAACGGTATTCCAGCCTGCGGGTTGTCTATGCTTTGGCGGAGGCATTGGAGATCTGCCATGCTTCACCTTCCCTGCCCATCAGGTCACTTTCCGAGGACGCGCGGTCAGAGGTTTTGGCAGTGCTAAAGCAGCTTCCAGCCGATGTGATCAGCCTATTCAGATGAGCAGATAGCCATGATCATCGATCCCTCGGTGGGCACTCCCCTGATAATGGCGTTCTCGGCCTACATTCTGGCCGCATCCAGTCCAGGGCCGAGCAATCTTGCCATCATGAATACTGCCATGAGCCGGGGCCGTGTCGCAGCGCTTGCACTGGCTGCCGGCGTCGTCTCTGTCTCCTGGATGTGGGCAGTGCTCGCCTCGACCGGCGTTGCAACGGTATTGAAAGCCTGGCCGAGTGCTCTCAATGTCATCCAGTTCATCGGAGGCTGCTATCTGCTCTATCTCAGTGCACGGTTTGCCGGCTCCGCGCTTGCCGGGAAAGACCTTTCTGCAACGCCGGAGGCGGCGCTGTCCCGCACGGAGTTGGGCAAGATCTATCGGCGCGGGATCGCCCTGCATATCGCCAATCCGAAGGCCATCATGGGCTGGATTGCAACAATTTCTCTCGGGTTGCAGCCGGGTACGCCCGTCTACATGCCCTTTGTCATCATGCTGGGGTGTGCGTTTCTGGCCGTGGTGATTTTCGGGGGATACGCGATCGTGTTTTCGCTCCCATCGGTTTCGCGTGTCTATCAGAAAGCGCAGCGATGGATCGACGGCGTTCTCGCAGCCTTTTTTGTCATCGCAGACGTTCGGCTGATTTATGCCACTATCGGACCATGGATCTTGTCTTGATGGGGCCACCCGGCCAAGCGCGACCGGGATTGCCCCCATCACTCCCGGGGTCTATCGCAATTGTATAGACCCGTCTGAGCGAAGATGACACGTAACGCTTTGCCCGCTATCGGACGCATAATCGTCGATGCCAACGCTGCGACGCAAGGCACTATGGCAAGGGACATCCTGGAAAAAGCCTGCACAAATGGGAACATACGGCCGTTTCGGCTTGTCTTCCAGCCATTGGCCTGCGCCGTAGACTTTCAACCGCTGCTATCGATCAGCACATGCAGCGGACCGTCCTCGGGATGCCGCTGCCGCTTGGCCGATCGTTTCCATATCTGCGCCGGCGGCTTAGCGTCCTGTGATCGGGAACCGGTAGATCAAGGCCCATCAGGTCGAGCAGCGAGGTCGTCAATCCCTCGCTCTGGCGCAGACGAAGCCCGAACACGCATCCCCGTGTCAAGGCCGCCTCGATGGCGAGATCGGAATAGCGGGGCTGGCGCCGCGGGTCGTTCTTCACGGCGCATGCCAACTGGCGAAGGCTTCTTCTGTCAACCACAGCGTCAGACTGCCGCGCCGCCGAAGCCCGCCTCGTATTCCGGACAGTTTATCACCTTTAATTTCACCTTCGCGACTCGGTGATGGCGGCTGGCATAGTGTTTGTAGGGCGTCGGGCGAAGATCATGTCGTTGGCGATCTCGCCTGCCTATCGGCAAACCCTTGAAAAATGATCCACCACCAACGCCTTCCAGAATAGAATACGCGCCCAAATATTACGCTTATTACACAATGGTGAAATAGGCTTCAGAATCCTTAATGGAAACGTCACCCATGATAGTAATCCTCTATGGTAAACCCCAAGGGCTTCCAACTCCAGAAAGGATAACGTTATGTCAGAAAAAGTGATCCAGTGGCAGGCGGACACTGGCCGCGGCTTGGGCGTGAATGACCAGATCATCGGCGCCCCTGTGGGGCTTTGGCCCCTCAGCGGATCAGGCGCCACGCTCATTTGGAATATTGAGCTGAGCAAGAATGTCATTCTGCTCGATGCGGGAGGCAAGACCCTCGCCCTTGACTTCAAGGACGGGAAGATTGCCCACCAGGTTCCGCTTGTCCTTTCCGAATATAGGGGCACGCCGACAAAGTCCCAGCAGTGGAACCTCCTCGTGCGTCCAGGCTACATCACCTCCCTCGCCGACACCTCCCTGGTTATCGACGACCGAGATCGAAGGCCTGAGCCCGGGAGCCCCGTGTGGGCCTATTCTTTCAATGGCTCCGTAGCGCAGCAGTGGAAAGTGAAGGATCCCTTCCAAGTCCTCGCGGCCTTCACTCAGGCCGCGTAGCAATTCTGTGAGCGGCGGGGCGCTAATGATGGCTGCGGCGGGAAACGATGGTGCTTGTAGCTGACGGTCGCGGTGTTCATGCCATCGGTCTATGCCGCAAATCCCTGAACGCGAGTTAAGGTGATAACCCACCAGCAAAGATCGTGGTCCGAGCCGTCGCCCAAGGGGAGTCGCCACCGCCGCTGCTGCATTGCACCTCGTGTCCTCCCCCGGTGCCGAGAGCTGAAGCGGGTACCCCTTCCTCGGAGCCAGGATAGGGGAGCCAGGATAAAAAAACGGATTATTCCGCCTTTGCTTGACGTGAATTAACAAGGGGCGATGTCACCGATGACAGATTCCAATCGCCCGCCAAAAAGGAGAACTCACATGAAACGACTTGGTCTTATCTGTCTGACCGTACTTTCCCTCATCGGAATTTCCTTCTTTGCGACAGCAGAAGCAGTTCAGAGGCCCGCCGATGCAACCATGACATTTTCCGGTGGCAGCGTGGCTGCTGGCGTTGGCTACACGTGGGGTGCCGGAGCCCTGAACTTCGAGGGTAAATCCTATCCTTTCACCGTTTCGGGATTGACCTTCATCGATATCGGAGCCGAGCGAATTGACGGCGCCGGAACCGTTTACAATCTGAAGAAGGTCGAGGATGTCGCCGGAACCTATGTCGCGGCCGGCGCAGGTGCGACACTCGCGGGCGGCGGCAGCGTCGTGGCACTCGAAAATCAGAATGGCGTCATCGTGCATTTCCATTCGACCACGTCGGGATTGAAGCTCAATCTGTCGGCCGGAGGGATTGTCGTGAAGCTGAAGTGAATTTTCTGGCTGGCTGCTCATCTTTGGGTGGCCAGCCGGATTCACACCGCATCCGCCCCGCGCCTGTGGCGTCGAGCCGTTAGCGTGACTGCGCCACGTCCTCACTGAATTGCCTCAACGCAACGAGGACGCTGATATCTACGATCTGCTGCCCTTCAACTTCGCCAAAGCAACAGCAGCCTGATCAGACCAGATACCGTTCCCAATTCGAAGGCCATCCCTTGAAAGCGCCCGCGTCAACGCGCAGCGAAAATAGCGCTTACAGAGGATCCGTGGCTGGGGCAGGAAGTTTGGGCTGGACTACGCCCGGGCCTGCGCCGCAAGCAGCCCAGTCGAAGTGATATCTGGCACCTCGGTCGCCGGCGAGAAGCATTGGTTAGGCGCCCTCGCTATGAGCAGCGGTACTCCGGTTTTCATCGTGCCCACTGGTTCGGCGCGGCAGACGCTCACAAACGCGCAAGAACGGCGGTCGGTTGCATCGTCGTCAGTGTCATGGGCCGGCGGCGGCGTCCAGCCAGTCATGCGCGCGGCCTTTTGTTCTGTCCATCAATATGCCCTGTTGCCAGGCGGGTGCTCGGACGCCTCGGCCACGGAGCCGACCAGCATCGTCTTGTTGCTGCCTCCCTTTGCATCGACGCGACATAACGTGCGGGCCGACGGCTGGTTCCATTAATCCGACCGCTGGCGCGGCGCGGAGAGTGGCATGAGCGGGGGTGACAGGTACTCAGAGTACTCCTAGCGATCGAGGAGTAGCATCCCTGCCTCCGTAGCGGCCCCAACGAACGCCTTTCAAATCTCGTGGGGGGTCAATAGCGGCTAAGCAGGCATCTGCCGCCAGATAGGCCTCTATTGGGCCACTGAAGAAGCTGTTCCTTGGCCCCCTGAACGTGGCTCATGTTGCACCGGACACCGCCACGGACCGGTCTTAATGGCGACCGGAGAGTAGAAAAACCGAGGAGCATCAGGGCCCCCTGAGGTCGAACTGCACGAACTGACCGTGAAGCGTGGCCAAGTCCATGATGGTCTCGACCAATTCACAGTCGGTCACTTGCAAATCGGGATCAGCTTTGCGGACTGCCGCAATCGTGTCCCGGACTGATACGATGCTGCCAATCGGGAGGGGACCGATCACCGCGTCCACCGCCGCTGTGGCCACGGGCTTATAGACCGCTTGAGATTTCATCACAATCCTCGCGTGCAGAACCCCAAGCGGCCATCTTATGGGTCACCAAACGAAGAAATCAAGTTTGGAAAGGTACCAAGTTGATGGTCCACATCCGAGCTATAACCAGTGAGTTTCGGACGGTTTTTCGCGTCCTTTCTGATCAGGTTCCGATCAAAAGTCACCACGGCGACCCTGCGTTTCAGGTCTGCGGTGTTCAGGAGGTCCACCAGATCGTCGGCATCCTCCATGTCGAGACCTATCGCTGATCGACCATCAGGCTCAGCCGGGCGTTGTCACCGTAGCCGCTTGTCAGGGATCGCTGCGATAGATGCGGGGATGAACACTTTGCAGATCAGCTACAAACGGCATCGGTTCCCACCCGAGATCATCGCCCACGCGGTGGCTGAATTATCGATTTCCGCTGAGCCTGCATTATTTTCGAAGAAATGCTGCTCGAGCGCGGCATCGTCATTTCCTACGAGACGATCCGTCGCCGTCGGCTGACGCCTATCCGGATCCGCAAGAGTAAATACCTGAATAACCGGATCGGAACAGGCTCATCGCCGCATCCGGCCGATGCTCGGCTTCAAATCACCAGCATCAGACGCGAACATCCTAAACGGGTATCGAAATGGTTCACGTGATGCGTAAGCAACAAGGCGAGCTTCGCCTACAATCCAAATCCATCCCTGGCCAAGCAATTCCAAATCCTTGCCGCGTAATTGGCCTCGTGTCAAACCTCTGCGCTCCCATACAGCCGTGGCAACAAAAGCTACACAGCGTTCGCCGAGGTCGGACATGCGACACAGCTGCGTTCGAGCTACCGTATTGTTCCGAACCGATTTATCGTTTGGCACGGCATATGCTTTGTCATTCTCAAATACGTTGCGGACTGACATGGCCGTGCCGGCCTCGCCCCAGATGGCGGTGTTGCGGATCGCCAGCGTCGCACTGGCGACGCGCCCACAAGCTGCCTCCAGCGTGTCCCGATGGATGAAGCGCCGTCCGACATGAAGCAGTTCTTCGTAGCTGACATCCGCGTATCCGGCCGCGACGCGCTTCAGACCGGCATTCGTGCCCAATCCGTAGAGGCACAAGATCAGGCGCCGATCGAGCGCACCGCGAGAAAGCGCCACGCGGGAGCGCGGGATCGCGCAGATAATGCGGGTCAATCTGTTCCGCCCGGTGCATGTCAAGACCCTGACGAGTCAGAAGCGCCGGGCGCTGCTGACGGCGCGCAAGCTCTTAAAGGACAAGGCGATTGCCATCGAGAACGACATCCACGGGCTGTTGCGCAACTTCGGTCTCAATGTTGGCAAGGTCGGTGCGGTCAAGTTTGAGGAGCGGATCCGCGAGCTCACCGAAGGCATGCCCGATCTGGCCGAGATCATCGAACCGTTGCTCGACGCGCGCCGCAAGCTGCGCCAGAATTATGCCGCCCTGCACCTCAAGCTTCTGGCGATCGTCCGGGATGATGAGGTTTGCCGTCGGCTGATGTCGATCCCCGGTGTCGGCCCCGTCGTGTCGCTGGCCTACACCGCGACAATCGATATCCCCGCCCGCTTCCGCAACTCCAAGGCGGTCGGTCCGATTTTGGGCCTGACGCCGGCGCTCCATGAATCGGGCGAAAGCCGCCGGGTGGGCGGGATCTCGTTATGCGGCGACGGCATGATGCGAACGTTGCTCTACGAGGCCGCGCAGACGCTGCTCACGCGGGTGACGAAATGGTCCTGGCTGAAGGCCTGGGCGATGGACGTCGCCAAGCGGCGCGGCCAGCAGAAAGCCATCGTTGCGCTCGCCCGCCGGCTGGCGGTGATCATGCATCGCATCTGGAGCGACGGCACACAGTTCCGCTGGACCAGGACGGAAATGATGCCGGTCGCCGGCTGAACAATTGATAAACGTCGCCCCCCGACGGGGACACCAGTTCCACCCACCGGTGGAAAAGCTGTCCTTCGCGGGACGAGAATGAGGTGAGTTCGTCGATTGGCTTGGCTCGATTGCCCATCATCGGCAATCAAGGCGCTCGACAGATTGTTCCACCCATTCTTCTGAATCCCCATAGAGGGCAGGGCCAGAGCGCCGATCTCGGAAAGAAGCAAGGCCCCGCGAAAGACGTCCAATGCCGGAAAAGCGAAAAAGAACCAGGAGGCGCTTGACTTCAAACCGCCGAATAGAGAAGCCAGTCGGTGAAGGCCACCGAAAGCGGCGGAGTTCGTGGCTTCGACGCCGGCAAGAAGGTCAAGGGCCGCAAGCGGCACAT
>NZ_JAMYMV010000095.1:0-19383 GCF_040318715.1 Mesorhizobium sp. M1050
ATGTGCCGCTTGCGGCCCTTGACCTTCTTGCCGGCGTCGAAGCCACGAACTCCGCCGCTTTCGGTGGCCTTCACCGACTGGCTTCGATATGAGCGAGCTTTGACACAGTTCGGCCACTGCGATAATCGCGTCAGTAGGGCAGCTGGTTAGTTGCTCGCGCATCTACAGCAACCCAGCCCGTTCAGCCTCGCGGCGCAGATTCTGCCGCGGCCGAGGACCGAGCTGCTGGATGACCAGCCCGGCGGCCAACGAGCCGAGATCGCCGCAATCCTTCAGGCTGCGCCCGGTTGTGTAGCCGTAGAGGAAGCCGGCGGCATAGAGGTCGCCAGCACCGGTCGTGTCGACCAACTCGCGGATCGTCGTCGCCTGGATGGTGACGGTCTCGTCGCCGCGCACGATCACCGAGCCTTTTTCCGAGCGGGTGACGGCGGCAATCTTGCAGTCCTTGCGGATCGCCGCCAGCGCCTCGTCGAAGGATTTGGTCTGGTAGAGCGACTTGATCTCGTGGCTGTTGGCAAAGACGATATCGACTGTGCCCGAGCGCATCAGTTCGAGGAACTCGTCGCGGTAGCGGTCGACGCAAAACGAATCCGACAGCGTCATCGACACTTCGCGGCCGGCGGCATGCGCCAGCCGCGCGGTCTGCCGGATCGCTTCCTTGGCGCGGGGCGGGTCCCACAGATAGCTCTCGAAATAGGTGACCTTGGCGCCAGATGCCTTGTCGGCCTCGACATCCTCCGGTCCGAGCTCTACGCAGGCGCCGAGATAGGTGTTCATCGAACGCTCGCCATCGGGGGTGACGAAGATCATCGAGCGCGCCGTCTGCGGCTGGCCTTCGAGCGGTTTGGTGTCGAAGGCGACGCCCTGCGCATGGATGTCGTGAGCGTAGATTTCGCCCAGCGTATCGTTCGAGACCTTGCCGAAGAAAGCGGCGCGGCCGCCGAAGCTGGCAACGCCGGCCGCGGTATTGCCGGCGCTGCCGCCGGAGGCCTCGATCGCCGGGCCCATGCGGCTGTAGAGCAATTCGGCGCGCTTTGTGTCGATGAGGTTCATCGCGCCCTTGATGATGCCGTTGGTTTCGAGGAATTCCTCGTCGCACTGGGCGATGATGTCGACAATGGCATTGCCGATGCAAAGCACGTCATATTTCGGCATCAATGTCTCCGCCAAAAACCCGAGCCGGCTTCTTGCCATGCCGGCCCGGCGCGGGTCTGACCGGTGGGAATGGGCTTCCGCTTGCCAATCCGTTCGCCGGCGGCTCTCACGGGGCGGCGAGTCCTGCCTCGCGACGCAATTCGTCCGCCCTGTCTGTCTTCTCCCAGGTGAAATCAGGCTCTTCACGGCCGAAATGGCCATAGGTCGCTGTATTGCGGTATATAGGGCGTAAGAGATCAAGCATCTTGATAATGCCTTTCGGTCTGAGATCGAACAACTCAAGAATGAGGCGCTCGATCCTGCTTTCCTCAACCCTGGCTGTCCCGAACGTGTTGACCATGACGGAAACCGGACTGGCCACGCCGATTGCGTAAGCAAGCTGCACCTCGCACACGTCCGCAAGTCCGCTAGCGACGATGTTCTTTGCGACATAGCGGGCCGCATAGGCAGCTGAGCGGTCAACCTTGGACGGGTCCTTGCCCGAGAAGGCGCCGCCGCCATGACGACCCATCCCGCCATAGGAATCGACGATGATCTTGCGTCCAGTGAGACCGCAGTCGCCGCGCGGCCCGCCGACTACGAACCGCCCCGTCGGGTTGACCAGAATTCTGATGCCTTCCGTCTCCAGGTGGGTCGGCAGGACAGGCTTTATGATTTCCTCAATGACGCCCTCGCGGACAGTCTCTTGCGAGACCTGCTCGTCATGTTGCGTCGACACGACGATGGTATCCAGGGCGACCGGGCGCAACCCCTCATACCGCACTGAGACTTGGGATTTCATGTCAGGACGCAACCAGCCAAGCTGTTGTGCCTTCCGGACATACGCCTGCCGTTTCGTCAAGCGATGAGCGAGCTGGATCGGCAAAGGCATCAGGGTATCGGTTTCGCGGCATGCGTAGCCGAACATGAGGCCCTGATCTCCCGCTCCCTGCTGGAGGTCTTGCCCTCTTCCCTCGTCAACGCCTTGGCTGATGTCGGGCGACTGCTCGGTGAGGGCATGAACGACGGAGCAACGCCGGCCGTCAAAGCCGACGGCCTCGTCGTCGTACCCAATGTCGAGAATCGTATCGCGCGCAACTTGGCTGTAATCCACCTGCGCATCGCTGGTAATCTCGCCAGCCAGAACGACTATCCCTGATTTTACCAACGCTTCACAGGCGACGCGCGCCTTGGGATCTGTGCGGAGGATGGCATCGAGGATGGCATCCGAGATGTTGTCGGCCAACTTATCCGGGTGCCCCGCGCCAACCGATTCGGAAGAGAACACGAACTGCCTAGCCATGAATACCTCGCTTCGGGTGTTGGATGTGGTATGGGCATTTTGCTTGGCCCACCTTACTTGTCGCAGATGCCCGGGGCCTCGAACGCAGCGCACAAGTCGGCAACGTCTCGTCGCACGCAGGCATGGAGATCTTCGTCGTCTGGCCGCTGGAGGACGGAGTCAATGAAGCCAGCAATTTGCACCATTTCCACATCGCGCATGCCCATTGACGTCACTGCTGGCGCCCCCAGGCGAATTCCGCTTGTGACCGCCGGATCCCGCGGGTCGCCAGGCACCATATTAAAGTTTGTGATGATTCCTGCCTTTGCTAGTCGCTCGGCATAGGCCTTGCCCGATAGGGGCCGATCGCGAAGATCAAGGATCAGCATGTGATTGTCCGTCCCCCCGGTCACCAGGTCATAACCTCGCTCAAGCAGTGCATGTGCCAGAGCCTTGGCATTCTTGACCGTCTGTTGGCCGTAGCTTCGGAAGGACGGGTTCGCGGCTTCGTGCAAGGCAACCGCTAGCGCAGCGATGGCATTCATGTGGGGCCCGCCTTGCAGGTGAGGGAAGACCGCCCGGTCTATTCGTCTGGCGAGATTGTATTTGCTCTTTGTATGATACAGGGCCTGATAGCGATCTTCGTTCCTTGACAAAATGAAGCCACCGCGGGGGCCGCGGATCGACTTGTGGGACGTGCTGCTGACCACGTCGCAATGGCCCACGGGATTCGGGTGCGCTCCCGCGGCAATCAGGCCGCTGATGTGCGCAATGTCGGCTACGAGATAGGAGTTCGCTTCCAGGGCGATTTCTGCCATTGCCGCGTAGTCAAAGACACGCGGGTAAGCAGTTCCGCCGACCCAAATGAGCCGCGGCCGTTCCCGCTTGGCTGTCTCGCGCAAGCGGTCATAGTCAATCTGCTGTGTCTTTTCATCTAGACCATAGGGCACGCGTTGATAGTCAGTTCCGGAAAAGTTGATGGCCCAACCATGAGTCAGATGGCCCCCTTCCGGAAGGGGCAAGCCCATGACTTTGTCACCGGGGCTCAAAAGCGCACGATAGACAGCCTGGTTGGCCGGCGAGCCAGAATAAGGCTGGACGTTGGCATGCTCGCTGCCGAATAATTCTTTCAAGCGCTCAATGGCTAGATTCTCAAGCTCATCGACGATCTCGTTTCCAGCGTAGTAGCGCGCACCGGGGTACCCCTCGGCGTACTTGTTCGTGAAAATCGAGCCGTTCGCTTCCAGCACGGCCGAGGACGCAAAGTTCTCTGAGGCGATGAGCTTGAGGGTCGTCCGCTCCTGCCGCTTCTGTCTCTGAAGCAGCTCGTGAACGCGGCAATCAACCGCCGCCAATGATGACCTCTCTGGGGTGTCGGACCGGGCGATGGTGTCCATGGTAGCTTCGCGCTCCAATTGGATTGATTATTTCACGATCAAGCATGCGGTCCCCTTCGGCCGCGTGTCTCGTACCGCTTCAAGCCGCTGCAGGTCCTGTTTATGATAGCCGTCGCGATGGGGCAGGAGATCGACCAGTAGTCGAACCAGCCCGCCGTCGTTGGATTCTGCTTTGAGATGGTATGAGCGCCATGGAGCCTGCTCGTTGCAGCAAAGACAGTCGGCTCTGGCGAGCAGCCGGACGTGTCGCGCAACCCGCTCTCGACACACGCCCATAATCTCCGCTAGCTCGCAGACAGTTAGGTCCGCATGCGCACAAAGGCCCAGTATTCGAAGGCGGTCAGAATGCGCTGCCATGCGTAGGCGACTCACCAGTGTCATCATGGGTCAGGACCAAGCCCTACCGAATTTCTCATTTCGCGTTCTCCACAGAAGTTGCAGCTTTCAGGTTGTCTAGCGACCGGACAAATCTCGGTGGCCGCAACGACGGCCGACATCGCTGTGTCGAACAAACAAATGGGCGCTCTTCTTGCCTTTAGCCGAAATGGCAAGCAGTTAGGCGCGAGTCGAAGATTAGCGGGGCCACGGTTTTGACCCACTGACCTCAGACGGGTGCAACAACCCTACCATTCACAGCGAGCCGGAGTTGCTAAGACTCTATGAATTTCCTTGAAGGATCTGTTGCAACGTTTGACGAGCCCAGGCTGCCCGGTTTGCAGCGGTCAGGGTCAGGCGATCCATCGGCTCTGCGAGCACGATCACGAATCTGCCCTGCATCGCTGATCCGCTCCTGAAGGCCGGATGCAACAGCGACGTGCCCAGATCGGCGGCCGGTTTGCTGTCGACGACTGTCCAACCTTGCTTTTCGGCATGCAAGCAGCAGAGCCGTAAGCCTCGATCGAGGCGTCTCGCTGAATTGTCAGTTGAGTGGCGAGCGTAAATCCTCCGTCTCTCGACAATACTGCGCAATACGCGTGTCGAGCTCGTCCGTCTACTCTCGACCCCGTCTTCGAAGGCCTCTCGCCAAGCCACTTTATTCGATCCCGACTGAGGGGCTCGGGGGTCTTTCTGATCGTGGCTTTCCGGCTCCCAGCTCTGGGAGTCCACATCAACTGCGTAGCTCTTGCACCGCCGCGTTCTGCCTTTACCTGGCCCGTCGACGAGCAGCCGATCAGCGACACCCGCGCCGTCAAGTTGGACCCGGTTGATCGAGAACACCCCATTTGAGGCTGATTCAGTCGGGGAGGATCTGCCAACTCATCACAAGCCGATTTTTCGACGTGGTCCGCAATCACCATAGATCTTCGTAAAGAGAAAGGCGAGGCGCTTCCGATACATCCACGCCCTCTCCGACGGAGCCTGATCAGGCATTCCTGCCACTCTACCTGTCGGCCCACGTGGCCGCGTTTGCCGATCGGTAGCGCGCTGGTCGTCTACATCGCCCTGCAGGTTGGCCGGCGTGTGCAGATCATCCCTGCTGACGCTCGTAGAGCCCTTCAGGCGCTTCCGGCTGGCGTTTGATCAGCGTCAGCGTCAACCAGCGCGCGGTAAGCGCTGGCTTTTTCGAGCCCTCGATCTCAATCGTTACGCCCTGCGTCGTCTGCACCCAGCCTGACGGCCTGACCTTGACGTCGGCCAGTACGAAACGGGTGCGGATGCGCGATCCGGTTTTCACCGGCGCCAGGAAGCGTAGCGATTCGAAGCCGTAGTTGACACCCATCTTGCTGTTTTCGAGCGCCGGCATGGTCTCGAAAGTCATTGCCGACAAAAGCGAAAGCGACAGGAAGCCATGCGCGATGGTGCCGCCGAATGGCGTCTCGCGCTTGGCGCGCTCCGGATCGCAGTGGATGAACTGGTGGTCATCGGTGGCCTCGGCGAACTGATCGATCATCCGCTGCGAGACCACCCGCCACGGCGACACGCCGAGTTCCTTGCCGACGCTGGTCAGAAGCACGTTGAGACTGATCGGTTCCACGCAAATTTCCTCCATTTCAACCGTCCGGAGCGCGAGCGGCTTCATTCCGTGAACAGTGTCAGCCCATGCTGCACCAACTGGCAGGCCATCGATCGGCGGGATGCGCCGGTGAGATGACTGCCGTCACGGCTAGTTCGCCGGCAATCTCATTCGGCGCGCCGATGCGGCCGATCGGAACGTGGCCGCAGACGTGCTTGGTTTTTACGTCGGTCGCGATGCACGCCTGCCGGCCACTAGCATTGCAAATTCCTGCGCGCGGCCCTTGCCTCGCCAGCAAAATGGCCTGCGCTGATAACGTTAACCGAAGTGCGATCCTCATTGCCTAACGGTGATCATTCCGCCGGCGCCGCTATGCGGTATCGTCAGAGATTGGTAAAATCAATTGTCTGGATAAGAACCATCCCTATCCCCAATGGGAGGAGCGGCAGACGCGGTGGTTTATGCGATGCGAGCACGGCTTCCTCAATCGACCGCCAGATGACCGCCAAGTCCTTGCCAGCCGACGAGTGTCGAGACGCACGGGTTGTGGACCAACGTAAACATCCGTTGAGCGAGGTCCTGAGCTGTGGCCGCCTTTCAGCAGGGCCTGAACCCCGGCGGCGAGCAGTTGTTGTCCTTGTTGAAGCGCGCCGACCTCATCCACCGCCAGCTCTGAGCCGGCGAGAAGCGCCAGTTCAATAACATTGGGTGTGACGACTTGGCCTGCAGCGCCGAACGCATCTGATCGCCAACCAGACGGGGGTTGTAGATGAAGTATGTCCGTGACGATGTCGTACCGCAGTGACGGAAAGACAGCTGCGCATGCCCAAGGAGGAGAGCGTCTCGATATCGCGCTCGATTCCATCACCGCCGCTGCAGCCCGGTCCCTCCGGAACAAGCACATGCGGTTCATGCCTCAGCGCCATGGCTTTGTCTTTTCGGTCCGTTCTCGCGTGCGCGCTTCGGGATCGCCATTCAAGGTGATGTCGGTGACCACCGCCGCGATGTCCGCACCAGCGGCCAAGACTCCGTCGAGCCGGCCGGGGGTTAAAGCCGCCGATGGAGTCCAATGGGATCGGCGCCACCCGATTCGGTTCATCTGATCATTAGAATGAGCGTTCGAAACGCAGGATGCCGCCGACACTGCTCTTCTTGTTGGCATTGGTCCAGTTCACGTTGGAAGCTTTCACTTTTCCGACAGCGGAGTTTCCGTAGCGGTCATAGTCGACTTCAGCCGTAACAGTGAAATCTGGAAGAAACGCATAGGCGACGTTCGCAGCGACACCATAGTTCTTGAGTTGATCACCCGAGAGCTGAAGGTTGAACGAAGTTATCTCGTTGAGCTCGTAAGCGGCGCCAGCCCAGAAAGCCCAGTTCCCGCCCCAAATTTTATAGAAGCCGCGACCATGAGCGTCTACCGCATTCGTGGAGTCGTAGTTGAGCTGGCCATTGGAACCGTAGCCGAACATTCCGAACAGCAACAGTTCGTTGGTGACATTGATGTCGACACGGACCTTGGCGGCCAGCGTTTCGTAGTTGTTATGGTAAGCGGCAACGCCGGTGATCGCTCCCCAGCCATGTGTGTATTTCAAGCCGCCGACTACGTGGGGAGCGTAGCTGTCGATTGTGCCGACCACGCCCGAGCCTTGTTCGAGCGAAACCACGGCCGAAAAGCCGTTCCCGGCATCCAAGTAGTACTGAATCACATTGGTATCGAAAGCGCCGTACGGGACTGGCGTCTGGTTCAGTACATCACCCGCGCCGCCAATAAACATGTCGAAGGCCGACCAGTCCTTACCAACTCGGAGGCCACCAAGCTGAATCCAGGCGAAAGTCAAGATGCTGTCTCCGTTGAAGGCATAGGACCGAGAACTGTCCGAAACCGATGTGTGGTGGTCGCCGAAGTTCACGCGGGTCTCGGTGTAGGTCTTCAACGTGCCGAGTTCGGTCTCCTGGCCGGTCCAGGTTTTCAATGTGAAGCGTGTGTTGTTTTGCCACGTGCCCTGATGCTCACCAGTCCTCACATCCGAGGTTCTTGAGTGGTCAAACAATCCGACGTCGTAACGGACAAAGCCGCCGATTCGCAGGCAGGTCTCGGTGCCTGAAATGTAGACGTACCCCGAGCCGTAGACGTCGCAGATCTTGACGTACTCTGTCGGGTCAGGCTCGGCGAGGGTGGTGACGGCGCGAGCGTTGGAAACGGCAATCAGTGCCGCAGTTGAGCCGAGGAGGAGGCTCCTAATGGTCATTGTCGATCTCCGCTTGAATAATAAAGGGATGGACGCGAGTGATTCTGTGAGCAACTTTGAAATACGCGCAATTTTGCTGCGCCGGCAGCTAAACTCTGAAGGAAGGCCGAGAATGTACTCTGGTAATTGTGGTTAGATATTAAGTTTAGTTTCCGATACATAATTATCGACGTAATGGGGGTATGCAAAATTTTGTACAATCATCACCGTCAACTCAGCTGGTAGAGGTAGGCGTCACAAAAGGGTTCGATTGCATTCGACCGCAAATGACGTGCCAGCCTGACGATCTAGCTGCGGCTTGAAGCTCAATTGTGCGGGCGGACCTTGGTTCGCGCTTCCTTGTTTTTGCCTTGCGGATCCACCCAAGCACGAACGGCAAACGTTTCGGCTACGGTTCGTCTGTTCGCTTCGCGACAGTGTCGTTCCATGGGGACAGCATTGTTTGCGGTGAGCCCCGACGTTGAGCCATCTGCGGCGGCACCGTCGGCACGACGCCGTCATTTTGGCGAGCTGATGGTCGATAACTACGCGCTGCAGCCTTGCACCACTGAGTCAGTAGGCGCCAGCCTTGGTATTGCGGCGGACCGGACTGTCGCGTCGAGCAGGTTCTCGTCCTGAAAGCGGCGCGCCACAGCTAATGCTTCTTGCCAGCAATTCACACGACGAGCTCATCGACATGGCAGAGTTCACTAAGAGCGGCACTAGCTTGCGAGCAAAGTGTGGTCCCAAGACCTATTGTCTCGTGGGATGCGGCAGCTGCGCTTAGCAGAATCTCCGGGACGCAGGTGAAGGGAAGGGATGGTGGAACAAACCGGTGCGCGTGAGGGTCGCGGCGGGATCACCATTGTCAGTCGGTGACCGAGTGCTCAGACCATCGCTGTCCAGCCAAAGAGCGAACGGCGCCATTCCTAAGACATCCAGCTTCGAGCCCATAGCGGAACGGACTGACATAGCGCAAAGACACAGGCGAGCGCAGCGGTAGGTTTGATTGTTATCAAGCATGGGATGGTGACCGTTGCAGACCACGAAATTTCGACAGGCCCGGCTGCCTTGGTACACTATCTATCCGGCTGTGTCGGAGTTCTCTGGGGCGGTCGGCGCCGAGGCTTATGAGGACTGGCTTAGGAACCTGCCGGCTAACGATCCGGTGTCACTCTATCTGCACGTTCCGTTCTGCCGATCAGCGTGCTGGTATTGCGGCTTTCCCACCACCATCACCTGCCATGATGCGCCGATCCTCAACTATCTGGCGGCCCTGCGTGACGAGATCCGTCTGGTTTCGGAGCGAGCGCCGCAGACGATGCCCGTGAGCGACATACATTTCGGCGGCGGAACGCCGTCTCTCATAGGACCAGCCGAGTTCCTTGCTCTGATGGAGTTCCTGCGACGCCACTTCGCCATCTCGAAAACAGCTACTGTCGCCATCGAGATCGACCCACGCACGTTCACGCCCGAGATGGCGGAAGCCTTAGGAGCGGCCGGCGTGAACCGCGCGAGCCTCGGCGTGCAGAGCTTCGATCCCATTGTTCAAAAAGCGATCAACCGGATCCAGAGCGAAGCCCAGACGTCGGCTGCCGTGGAAATGCTGCGCCGGCATGAAATAAACCGGATCAACTTCGACCTCATCTACGGCCTGCCGCGTCAAACGGTGGAGTCCTGCGTCGAGACAGCGAGGGCGGCGGTCGCCATGCGCCCCGACCGGCTTGCCGTGTTCGGCTACTCACATATACCATCCCAAATAAAGAATCAGCGCCTCATCGAGGAGGAATTTCTTCCCGACAGCGCTGCCCGCGCTGAACAGCATGCGGCTGTCGCCGTGACGCTGAGTGCCGCCGGCTACCAAGAGATCGGGCTCGACCATTTCGCCTTGCCTGACGACGAGCTCGCGCTGGCACAGAAAACCGGTCGCCTGCGGCGTAACTCGTTGGGCTACTCGGCCGACACCTGCAGAACCCTGATCGGTTTCGGCGCGTCGGCTATCGGCCGCATCGGCCAAGGGTACGTTCAAAACGAAGTTACACGGGATTCCTACATCCAGCACATCGCAGATGGCCGACTGGCGACATCGAAGGGCCATCGCCTCACCGACGACGACCGCGCGAGAGCCGCAATTATCGAGCGATTAATGTGCGATTTTGAGGCCGATTTGCCGGCAATCTGTGCCGCCTACGGATCTGATCCGATCCGTCTTCTCGATTCAGCTGAGCGCTTGGCGATCCTGGCCAAGGACGGGATAGTGGTTTTCGAAAACGGTTTTGTCCGCGTACGGCGGGAGCATCGCTTTTTGACTCGCGCTGTCGCTGCCGCCTTTGATGCTTTTCTCGATAGAGAGGGCCTATGTATACCCCGCAGGTGAAGGCAAGCATACAATACGGAAGCTACGCGCCCGCTAACCGGGCATCATCGAGCCGAGACCGCCCATCGTAAGCTGATCATGCACGTGGATGAGGGTAGATCTCAGCCGGGCTCATGCTCGTTCAGTATCCCACGATCTGCTCTTCAGAAAAGCGGCTGCGCTTCATGTACTGCCGCCCTCTGAGTGGGCCACGAACTTCAATCGGGATCAGGCCGCAGGGGCAACGTCAACACGCACAAAAATGTTCATGAGAGACCCAGATTGTTGCTAGGTGTGTGGTCTCGGAATGAGATGGTGCGGATTGATCTTGAAGATTGACGGGTCTTTCGTCCAGGCCTCGCAGATGACCTGGTAGGGCGTTCGCCATCGCAGAGCCTTGAGGTGCTTAGCGAAATTGTAGGCGGCGACGAAGGCCAGGACATGGGCTTGAGGCTTTGCAGGTCGTCGTAGTGGTAGACCTTGACCGTGGCATCCTTGATGGTGCGGTTCATCCGCTCGGCCTGGCCATTATCCGGTATTGTGATCTGTGGTGCCTTTTCGTCCTACTGTTCTTCTTTGGGAACGGCCTTATGGTCAGCCCATCCGGGACGTGGGGCACCGGGAGCACGAAAGTGCGGGCAGGCCGTCTTTAGACCGTGGGCTGAGAGCCCGAGCTCGTTACATGGCCGCCCCTCGCGACTTTCCCGGATGCGGACACGATCGATGCCGGCGTTCTGGCGCAGCTCTATGCCAGCGGCTTCCTGCCGGAAGTCTGGATTCCGGACGAACCGACGCAGGCACTGCGCCGGCAGGTGACGCGGCGCAATCAGATCGTCCGGCAAAGATCACGCTTGAAGAATGTCATCCAGTCGATCCTTCATAGCCACCTCATCCCGTCCTGCCCGCATGCCGATCTGTGCGGCCCCAAGGGCCGGTCGTGGTTGAGCGAACAGATCGTGCCGGAAGACGAGCGCCTCGCGATCGATCGGCATCTGCGCGAGTTCGACCGATTGGGCGACGACCTCCATGTTATCGAGCGCGATCTTGCCCGCTCGACTCTTGAAGATGAAAGCGTGAAGCGGCTGATGACCATTCCTGGCATCGACATGACCGTCGCGCTTGCAATGAAGGCCGCGATCGGCGACGTGTCGCGCTTCGAGGAGCCGCAGAAGCTTGTGAGCTATCTTGGCTTGAATCCGAGTGTCCGGCAATCAGGGTCAGGACCTGCCTACCACGGACGGATCACCAAGGAGGGACGCGGACATGCCCGCGGCATGCTCGTTGAAGCGGCCTGGGCGGCGGCACGCGCACCAGGACCGTTGCGAGCCTTCTTCCTGCGCGTGCGAGCCCGGCGCGGCCAGCATGTCGCGGCCGTCGCAACCGCACGCAAACTCGCTGTCGTGATCTGGCATCTGCTGACGAAGGTCGAGAGTAACGCGTGGGCTCGACCCTCCCTGCATGCCAAGAAGCTGCGCGATGTGGAACTCAAGGCCGGGAGCAAGGCTGTGCGCGGCCAAAAGGGGGCCGCGCGTGTCTACAACATCAAGAGCCGCCGGGAAGAGGAGAGGCGCTGGGTGGAACAGGCCGAGGGCGCATACGCGCGCTTTGTCTCCGGCTGGAACCGACGAGGTCCGAAGAAGGCGCGCACGGATGCCGCAAATGAGGTACGACGATAGAGGCTTCGCGGCAGGACTCTCACCTCGATCCTGCTCTTCGCCACGCGGTCATCCATGCGCGAGAAGAGAATATCGCAAATCTGACCAAAAAGCGCTTGCTCGATGTCGTAGCGATGCAGACGCGGTCGAAGATGTGCGGACCCAAGAAGCGGCGGCTGGGGCCGTCGCGGTTCTTGGGCAGGTCGGCGAAGGCCATGCCATTGTCGGTGAGCACGATGTGGATCTTGTAGGGGAAGACCTCCACCACGTTTTTGAGGAAGGCTGAGCCTTCCATCATCCCGGCGCTGTCGTGGACTCGACATAGGTGAACTTCGAGACGCGGTCGATGGCCAGGAACATGATGAGCTTGCCGTCGGCGTGGCGCAGCTCGCAGCTGTCGATGTGGACATAGCCGATCTCGTAGGTCTTGAATCGCTTGCGCTGCTCCTTGGTCTCCTCGACCGGCAGCCGGGAGACGCCGTGACGCTGGAGGCATCGCTGCAGGGCGCTGCGCTGAGGTTGGGGATGGTGTCTCTCAGGCAGCCGAGTACGTCGTCCAGCGGCAGCAGCGTCTTCTGCCGGAACGCCACCACGATGGCTTCCTCGGCCGGCGTCAGCACAGTGCTCTTCGGCGCCTTGGGACCCATCGGCGCATTGGCCGTCGTGTCCGGCTGCGCCATTTCTTTACCTCAATACGTCCGGATGCACGCCTCGCGACGCTAGGAGATTAGAACGCACCGCGTATCGATCGGGCAGCAAAGGCTTGCTGTCGGAACTTCGACAACGTCCGAAACGAGACAGATCGCGCTCAGAGTTAACGCATTGTCCCAGCATCATAGTTTCGATTGGCGCGAGACTTGCTGGTCGACGGTCGCTCTTACGCTCTCACGTAAAACAAAGATCTAGTGATGATCCGGCGGAAGAGTGAAAACTCTGGCACAAAATGGAGCGCCAAAATGACTACGCCGATTCAGCAATTGACAAATCAGGTCGATGACAGTTCTGGACCAAAATATCAGCCGCCTTGGGATTTCCTGCCAACCGACACGAATACAGGCGTTGGCGGAAAGTACATCTACATTGGCTATATTCTTGGAAACAGCAATCCTGTGACATCGATCAACTTCGTTGCATACAACGAAGCGCAATCGAATCCGCCTTCTGGTTGGCAATGGACGGGCCAAGACCTCAAACAAGGGGCAGGCGGGAAATACATTTACATGGTCTGGAAAAACGGCGAAACAGGCAATCAGCCCATCACAGCCCTCCAACTGCTTGTAACCAATCAGTCCACACCGCCAGCTATCGCTGGGTATGAGGCAATCAATCAAGACCTGAATCAAGGTGCGGGTGGACCTTACATTTGGCCGTATTACAGCACGACAATTTCGATGCAACAGAAGGAAGAGGCCATCCTAGCAAAAGCATAGACGAGCCAAGGCCACGCTGCGTCTGCGCTGCAGTTAGCTGCGGCGCGGATGCGTACTACTTTGCAATCCGCCCTCAAGAACACTGCGCACGGACGGCGTTTGTTTCGCCTGGCGAAGATGAAGCACCGACCATCCGCCTATGGATTTACGTCGGGGACCGGGCCTTTCTCCCACACTGACGCATACAGCGCTGACCGCGACGGCCTTCCGAAAGTCGCCGTATCGCCATGCGTAGGCATTTCGATCACATGATGCTCAGCCTCATACCCATCGACCAACATGCTGCTCGTCGAACTCAGGGGTGCCGGGAGCAGCCGACATGAGGTCGGACAGCCGTTCGAGCGCGGCATCGTAGACCTGCTCGTTCCTGATGACCCGGTGCGACGCTCCGTATCTGAGGCCAAGAGGGACGACATCGACAGCCTGAGCCATGACATCGCACGTGACGGATATGCCCCACAACTCACATCAGCGGAAACCGCAGCCCGCTCAATGAACGGCCCAGGATTCTCCCGGTGAATCATGCCTTTGGTAAAGGGTAGGATTTAACATTCAAGAAAGCGGAGATGCGCCAAATCAGAACCCGGTGAACTGTGTCTACTACCCACGCGGGATTGTTGGATTCGTTGCGGGCTGCCTCAAGCCGCGAGGGGCAGTTCCATGTTTCGCCGATCGAATAGCCCTCTGGTCAACGCCCTAGGATGACTGAAAGCGGCACTGCCACGTAGCCGGGATGTGGCGTTGTGTCGTTGGCCGCGGTCATGATGATCGGCGCTGGCAGCGACTCGTCGATCTTGGCTGGTCCAATTCGATCCCAATCGTAGAGGAAGATGTCCTCGTAGAATTTGGCAATGCCACGGTCGTAGAAGATCAGGCTCGCATCGCGGTTAAATCCGGTTCCGGCTGTGGTCCAATTGTGGCTTCCGATAAGCACCGCTTCGCCGTCCACTATGATGCCTTTGGTATGACAGTTCTTCTGCTTGCGGATTTTGCCTGTGTCGAAGCCGTAGTCCTTGGCATCGCTGATCGTCTCTCGGTCGTCCGAACCGAAAGAACGGAAGATGACGCGGACGTCGAGACCTGCTTTCTGCTGTGCCAAGAGGGCATCGAGCAGCTTGCAGTAGTTGTCGCCCACGGTTTTGGTGTTGAAACTCTGGTTCTGAAAAAAGATCGTGCGTTTCGCTGACCGGACGAACGGCAGCACTACGTCGATGTAGTTGTCGGGCGTAAGGATCGGCTGCACGTCGATCTCACGCGTGTCCGTCATCGGCTGGAAGTAACGCGGCTTCGCCGCCGCTTCGAGCGTGTCGAACGTCAGGTCAGCCGGCACCCACACCAGCGGCTCGTCCATCACCGATTCTGGCGCTCCCTTGGCCTCCTCGAGGTCGCGCAGGATGTGCGCTTCGTAGAGCTGGCTTAGCTCCTTGTCTTCAAGCACCACGTGCCACTCACGGTTGTATAGCCTGAGCGCGTTCGCATCACCCGGGTTGGTTAGCGGCGCCACCTCGGGCTGGTTGGAGCTCTGCCAGTTGCCGCTTGACAGCCACATTGCCGAGCGGTCGCGTACTGCGACCTTGATATGGTAGGCGGAATCGAAGATGCCAGTCTTGCCCACGCTCGCTGGAGCAAAGTTGAATTTGCTGCCCTTTTGGTCGCGAATCTTATCCACGGCTTCGTAATCGGTGAAATCGCCCGCGTGTACCTTGCCGCCCATCTGCAACACGAGAGACATCGTCTCCGCTTTGGTCTTGACCGCGTCGAGAACGCCGTTTACCACGTTGACGGCTCCAAAATCGTACATCGCCACCACCAGCGACTTCGTCGTTGCCGCAAGGAACGGCCCTAGCACCGGCCAGCTTGCGTCGGGTCCCGTATGCAATGTGAACTTTGTCGACGTCTTGCGTCGTGTGAGAGGCAGATCGGGCCGCGGCTTGTAGCTGGTATGCCAGCTAGGCGGTGCCTCGTCGCCGACGCTGAGTCCCATAAGGTCGGACGTCGAGGCGACCGTTACGTCTGTGCGTACGCCATCGATGTAGGAAGGAAGCGGTATCACCCCGCGCGACTCGAGCGCGCTGAGGTCGACCTTGCGCTTGACCGCGATAACCACAGCGCGCTCGTCGGTGATCTCACCATTCTCGAAGCGATACCCCGGTTTGACCGCAACGACGTCTTCGCGATTTGCAAGAAGAGCGCGTGCAGTGCGTACGGCGGCGAGCGTCTTTTCCCTGGCTGGAGGAGGGCTGCCCGCGGGCGGTGCGGCGTTGGTCGAGGCCGGACCGGCGGTAGGAGTTGGCGTAGGGCCGACCGACGAGGCGGCACCAAACATCGGCGACGCAGCGCCGTCGATCTCGACTGTAATCCTGAGCGGTACCATGAAGGTGATACCACCCCGTCCAGAGCCTGAATTGCCTCCCCCGCTGCTGTTGTCGGGCCTTATAAATCCTCCAGTGTGCTCCAGTAGGCCGCGTGCGCGAGCAAGGCAGCGCTTGAGCTGGTCCATCGGCACCGCGTCATTCTCAATGAATTCAATGCCGCGATAATGCAGCGCCACCACCTGCCCGGTACCGATGTCTATGACCGGTGAGCCGGAGTTGCCGCCCAAAGTCGCGCAAGAATGGGTAATGTTGTCGCCGCCAACGCCGAGGAGGTTGCCCACCGCCACCCGCTTCTTGTCGTAGACACCGCCAAAAATCTTGTTGACGAGCTGCTGATCCGAGAACCGGACGCCGCTTGCCGGATATCCGACCACGGCCACAGGCAGCTTTGCCCGCGGCGTGTCGGGGGCAAGCTGCAGCTTCATACGCCCGACGGATGACGAGTTCTGCGCGAGCTTTAGGAAGGCGACGTCGGGTAGGTTTTCCGGCGCCACCCAGACGACTCGCTCGACCGCCACAGGCTCGGAGGCTGCGTTCCCGAATTCCTGGAGGAAATCGATATCGGCACCGATCGGCGTGCGCGCGTCGAAGCCGAGCTTGAAGGTGAAGTCTGCCCCGCAAGTTTCCGCAAAGAGGTTGGCAACATGCCGATTGGTGACCACCAGCCCGTCGTCGATGACCCAAGCCGTTCCGACAAACGGGTTGTCGAAATTACTCACGTCGATGCGACCGATCGAGGCCATGCTGCGATTGAGCAGCGGCGCGTTAGTCGTCAGGATCTGTCGCCAAGCCGTCGCCTCGGCGCGGGCGCTGTTGATGTCGATGGCGTTGTTTTGGACGAGGAAGACCGGCGTGCCCACCGCGAATACGATGGTTTCGTCATTGGTGATTGGCGGCGGGGGCGGTATAGGTGCGCCATCCGCGCCGCCGGGCGGTGGTGCGCCTGGAGGGGGCGGTGCCCCGCCGAGGGCCGCCTCCACACCCTCCTCGGCCGGCTGCGCCGTGGCCCGCGGCCCGGGGCCATAGCGCGCGTTCATCGCCTTGGTGGCATCGGCCACCCATCCGGAATGCTCCGCTTGTCTCTGCACTTCGCCGATATTGGCCAGCACTTCCGGCGAACTCGCGTCGGCAATTTGCTTGGCTATGGTGCGCAGCCGTTGCGAGTCGGCGACTGTCATTTTGGACCCTCCACCCAAATCTTACAGTGACTTCCTGGCAAATATACCCGCGGAGTATACGCCTGTACTTTATTAGTCGGCGCATGTTATGACCAGGATTGCATGCCTGCTTCTCTTGCTAACCCAAAGAACAGAAATGCAGACGATATTTGTTTTTTATAAAAAGACTAGCCTTGTTTTGCGTGTCACCTAAAATCCGAACATTGACGCAGCCATCGAACGGGCTCGGCACAGGAGCGGGCTACGCCTGATTTCCCTCAGCAGCACGACCTACACCGCTGCTCGATCGGTCACGGCTAAATCTTGACAATCCGAAAAAGCACTCCTCCCAAGGACAGCCCCTGGGTCATGGGGGGGTGAGTTCGACCAAGGGCGAGCAAACTTCCACAACGGGTCTGATCGCGACACTCGGAAATAGGCTGCCGCTGTCGAGAATTGGCGGATGGAGATGATGGCGTCCGCCCGTCGTTCTGCCAGTCGAAATGCGTCCGGGAGTCGAGCGAGAAATGCTTGAGGGTTACTCGGATTCCAATAGCCGTCGCCTAACGAGGCATTCCCGTTTCACCAAGCTTCAGACGATCTTCTGTGGCCTTTCAGGTCCATGCTGCAGTGAGATCATCTCGGCGGCCCTTCCGTACGCCTTTTGAAAACGGTCTGGGCTGTTTGCACGCAGATTATTCACTACCCTCACATGCATGGACCTATCGGTCGACCACTCTTTGATTCCGAATCTTTCACAGATGTTCGCCGCGGGCTGGCGACCCCATGAATCTTCGCCCGTGCAATCGGGGTGCACTACAAGGCTATGGAAATAGCCGTCTGTTCCCACTTTGGTGTCCCATGATTGATGCTTCGCATGGGCAACCATGGCCGTTGCCTGCGTGCCTGCAATGTCTTCGAGGGCTTGGGCAAAAACCGCTGCGAATTTCGCAGGCAGAGCGGGCTTTGGCCGTACATTGATCGGATGAAGGAACTGCTCGTTTTTCGAGATCACCCCGGCAGCTCGCAACACATGCGCCTGATCTGCCTGTTGCCGTATTGGAAGAAACCTCAGGCGCTCTTCATCATATGTTCGGGTTGCAACGCCTGCATTGCGAACGTTGGTGGGCAACGTTCACGCGCCAAACGAATGACAATTGAACTGTTGAATTCGGCGATCTTCTTAATGCCCCTCGCATCATAGAGGAGGTCATTGTCATCCCCGACTAAACGCGGAGGGGCACCATCTGCGCTTCTGAGATATTGTCGGAACGCCCTCGAAATAAGTCACCTTGGCGCCCGACGCCTTGTCGGGCTCGACGTCTTCCGGGCCGAGTTCGATGCAGGCGCCGAGATAGGTGTTCATCGAGCGCTCGCCATCGGGCGTGACGAAGATCATCGAGCGCGCCGTCGGCGGCTGGCCTTCGAGCAGTTTGGTGTCGAAGGCGACGCCCTGGGCGTGGATGTCGTGGGCATAGATCTCGCCGAGCGCGTCGTTCGACACCTTGCCGAAGAAGGCAGCGCGCCCGCCGAAGCTGGCGACGCCGGCGGCCGTGTTGCCGGCGCTGCCGCCCGAGGCTTCGATCGCCGTGCCCATGCGGCTGTACAACAGCTCGGCGCGCCTTATGTCGATCAGGTTCATCGCGCCCTTGATGATGCCGTTGGTCTCGAGAAACGCCTCATAACACTGGGCAATGATGTCGACATTGGCATTGCCGATGCAAAGCACGTCATAGTCCGGCATCAATGTCTCCGCTTGGGAACCCGCCGGCCTTCTTGCCACGCCGGTCGGGAGCGGGACTAGCAAGTGGGCTTTCCGTTTGCCAATGCGTTCGTTGCCGGCCCTCACGGGGCGGCGAGTCCCTGCCGTGAGCGCCTCACCTGCGAGGCTACATGGCGGCCGTGGAGATTACCTCAGCAGCGGCGCCCGATCGGAAACCTTAGCACCTCCGCGCTTTGGCGTGGCTGCTTGAACTCTTCGACGGCAACCGCCTCAATTAGCAGGTCCAAGGCTTCGCGGCCCCTTTGGACTCATCGGGTCATCCCCACAAAGGTAGTCATACGCTCGATCTAAATGCACTCGGGCGGCGGAAAAATCGCTTGTCATATCATAGAACCCTCTCTACCCGCCCGCATTGCCGTCTACGAGGTGAAGGTAGTTCAATCGTCAATATATACAGACAAATTTGAATTAAATCGGAGATGATCATGGAGGTCGAGTTCCCTGACCTGATGCCGCCATGGAGCCCGCCGACGACCACTCGCTGGCGCTCGGTCGGTTCATAATTGCCGAACACCCCGTCCCGAGACCACCTCTGACCTCCCTCCTACGATGCTAGACGCGTGGAAGACATGGCTGCGCCGCCGCTGCCAGAAAGGCGTGTCCCATCGCGCGACGGCTGCATAGTGGGCAGC
>NZ_JAMYMV010000096.1:0-19315 GCF_040318715.1 Mesorhizobium sp. M1050
ATCCCGCTCAGCCACAAACGACTCAAGGCACGATGGGCCGATCAAAACCTGCTTAGCCTCTTTACTCATATGCGATAGCCCTGCCACAAGGGGGAGGGCAAGACAGCGGCAGATTGCCGCTGCGGAAGCTTGTCCTGGCCGTTGAGTGGTGGTCTCGACCACCACAGCATTTGCAACCAACGCGCTTCATTGGTAAAAGATTTTGACCAGTCAAGCGAAACGAGGCTGTCGATGTCCGGCCTGGCCATGCCGAAACCAGACGACGCCACGATGCGCCGGCGCGACGAGATCGTCGCCGACATGCGCATTATCGTCCCGGGCGAGGGCGTCGTCGACGCCGCAAATTCCATGCGTGCTTTCGAGAGCGATGGCCTGACGGCCTATCGGCAACTGCCATTGGTTGTCGTTTTGCCGCAAACGGTGGCGCAGGTTTCCCGCGTGCTGAAATATTGCAACGACCGCAATATCCGCGTCGTGCCGCGCGGCTCCGGCACCTCGCTGTCGGGCGGCGCGCTGCCGCTGGAAGACGCGGTGCTGCTGGTCATGAGCCGTTTCAACCGCATCCTTGCGATCGATTTTCCCAATCGTGTCGTCATCGCCCAGCCGGGCGTCACCAATCTCGGCATCACCACCGCCGTCGAGCAGGAGGGCTTTTATTACGCCCCCGATCCATCCTCCCAGATCGCCTGCTCGATCGGCGGCAACGTCGCCGAAAATTCCGGCGGTGTGCACTGCCTGAAATATGGCCTCACCGCCAACAATGTGCTCGGCATCGAGATGGTGCTGATGAATGGCGAGGTGGTGCGGCTGGGCGGCAGTCACCTCGATGCGGAAGGCTACGACCTGCTTGGCATCATGACCGGCTCGGAAGGGCTTCTCGGGGTCGTCACCGAGGTCACCGTGCGCATCCTCAAGAAACCGGAGACGGCGCGCGCTTTGCTGATTGGTTTCCCGACCAGCGAGCAGGGCGGCCAGTGCGTCGCCGACATCATCGGCGCCGGCATCATTCCGGGCGGCATGGAGTTGATGGACCGGCCAGCGATCCACGCGGCAGAGGATTTCGTCCATGCCGGCTACCCTCTCGATGTCGAGGCGCTGCTGATCGTCGAGCTCGACGGACCGGGCGTCGAGGTCGACCATCTGATCGGTCTCGTCGAGGCCATCGCCTACAAGAACGGCTCGACCACCTGCCGCATCTCGCAATCCGAGCAGGAGCGGCTGAGTTTCTGGGCCGGCCGCAAGGCGGCTTTCCCGGCGGTCGGCCGCATCTCGCCCGATTATTACTGCATGGATGGCACCATCCCGCGTAAGGAACTGCCGCGCGTGCTCGCCGGCATGCGCGAACTGTCGGAGAAATACGGCCTCGGCGTCGCCAATGTGTTTCATGCCGGCGACGGCAATCTGCACCCGCTGATCCTCTACGATGCCAACGTGCCGGGTGAGCTCGACAAGGCGGAAAGCTTCGGTGCCGACATATTGCGGCTCTGCGTCAAGGTCGGCGGCGTCTTGACCGGCGAACACGGGGTGGGCGTGGAAAAACGCGACCTGATGCCGGAAATGTTCACCCGGGTCGACCTCGACCAGCAGATGCGCGTCAAATGCGCCTTCGATCCCAACCATCTGCTCAACCCCGGCAAGGTCTTCCCGCAGCTCCGCCGCTGCGCCGAACTCGGCCGCATGCATATCTCCGGCGGCAAGCTGCCGTTCCCGGACATTCCGAGGTTTTGACTGGGATGTCAGCGCTTGAACACCCCCCTCTGTCCTGCCGGACATCTCCCCCTCAAGGGGGGAGATCGGCAGCTTCGACATCTCGCCCTACCGCCTCGGTTGGGGATTGGCGAAAGCAAAACCGTCAGCAAATCTCCCCCCTTGAGGGGGAGATGTCCGGCAGGACAGAGGGGGGTGCCAAGGATCGCAGCATCTCGGTACTCACGACTGGCGCGTTCTCCTCATGACCACCTTCACGCCAACCACTTCAGCCGAAGTCCTGTCCACCGTCGCCTGGGCCGTGGCGGAAGAGGCGCCGCTCGAAATCCTTGGCCATGGGTCCAAGCGCGGCATCGGTCGTCCGCTGCAAACCGAACACACGCTCGACCTGTCGAGGCTCACCGGCGTCACGCTTTACGAACCGGCTGAATTGGTGCTGTCGGCCAAGGCAGGCACGCCGCTGGCCGACATCGAGAAGTTGCTGGCGGAAAACGGCCAGCAGCTTGCCTTCGAGCCGATGGACTACGGCCCGCTGCTCGGGGGCGAGGCTGGCAAAGGAACGATCGGCGGCGTGCTCGCCGCGAACCTCTCCGGCCCGCGCCGGCTGAAAGCGGGCGCGGCGCGCGATCATATTCTGGGCATCAATGTGGTGTCCGGCCGTGGCGAGGCCTTCAAGTCGGGCGGCCGCGTCGTCAAGAACGTCACCGGCTATGACATGTCGAAACTGATGGCCAACAGCTGGGGCACGCTGGCCGTATTCACCGACGTGACCTTCAAGGTGCTGCCGGCTGCCGAGACCGAAGTCACGCTCGCAATCCGAGGTTTGCTCGAAGATGCCGCCGCCGCTTCCATGGCCCTGGCGCTCGGTTCGAGTGCTGAAGTGTCGAGTGCCGCCCATCTGCCGGAGCGGATCGCCGCACGCGTCGCCGAGGGTGCGCTTGGCAATGAGGCCGCCACGCTGCTGCGTGTCGAGGGCTTTGGTCCGTCGGTCGCCTACCGCGTCGCCGCGCTGAAAACGCTGCTCGGCAATGCCGGGCCGCTGGAGGAGATTTCCGGAGAAATTTCACGGCTGATCTGGCGCGACGTGCGCGATTGCAGGCCCTTCGCCGACAGCAGCGAGAAACCGGTGTGGCGCGTGTCGATGACGCCGGGAGCGGGCCACCAGATGGTGCTGGCCTTGCGCATGCAGGCCGCCGTCAGCGCCTTCTATGACTGGCAGGGCGGCCTGGTGTGGCTGCGCATGGAACAGGGCGATCCGGAAGCCTCACTGCTGCGCGGGCTGTTGCGGAAACACGGCGGCGGCCATGCGACGCTGGTGCGCGCGGCACCTTCCCATCGCGCCGCCTTGCCCGTGTTCGAGCCGCAACCGCCGGCCCTGGCAGCACTCAGCCATCGGCTGAAGCAGGAATTCGATCCGAAGAACCTCCTCAATCCCGGCCGCATGGCCTAGGACCTACGCGCGATGCAGACCAATTTCTCCCTTGCCCAGCTTGCCGATCCGCACGTCGCGGAATCCGAGAAGATCCTGCGCAAATGCGTGCATTGTGGCTTCTGCACCGCGACCTGCCCGACCTATGTGACGCTCGGCAACGAGCTCGATTCACCGCGCGGGCGTATCTACCTGATCAAGGATATGCTGGAAAACGGCCGCCCCGCCGACAAGGAGATCGTCACCCATATCGACCGCTGCCTGTCGTGCCTCGCCTGCATGACGACTTGCCCGTCGGGGGTCAACTACATGCATTTGGTCGACCATGCCCGCGCCCATATTCAAGAAACCTACAAGCGGCCGCTGCTCGACCGTCTGACCCGCGCCATGCTGGCCTTCGTGCTGCCCTATCCCAAGCGTTTTCGCGCTGCGCTCAAGCTGGCGAAGCTGGGTAAGCCGTTCATTGGCCTCTTCGGAAAGATCCCGGCACTAAGGCCGCTCGGCGCGATGCTCAAGCTTGCGCCGGCCTCGATCCCGGCGGCCTCGCCGATGGCCTCACCAGGCATCCATGCCGGGCAGGGGGCGAAAAAGGGTCGCGTCGCCATCCTCACCGGCTGCGCGCAATCGGTGCTCGATCCCGCCATCAACGACACCACGATTTCGCTGCTGACGCGGCTCGGCGTCGAGGTCGTGGTGCCGCCGGGCGAGGGCTGCTGCGGCGCGCTGGTGCATCATATGGGGCGGGAGAAAGCCGCCCTGGCCTCGGCCAGACAAAATGTCGACGCCTGGACGCGCGCCATCGACCAAGGTGGGCTCGACGCCATCGTCATCACCGCGTCCGGCTGCGGCACCACGATCAAGGACTATGGCTTCATGCTGCGGCTGGATCCAGCCTATGCCGACAAAGCCGCGCGCGTCTCGGCACTGGCCAAGGACATCACCGAATATCTCTCGGACCTCGACCTGCCCGAACCCGTGCGCAAGCCGGGCACCGTCGTCGCCTATCACTCGGCCTGTTCGATGCAGCACGGCCAGAAGATCACCCGCCAGCCGAAGGAACTGCTCGCCAGGGCCGGCTTCATCGCGCGCGAGCCCCGCGAAGGCCATTTGTGCTGCGGCTCAGCCGGCACCTACAACATCCTGCAGTCCGAGATTTCGGCCAAGCTGCGCGACCGCAAGGTGAAGAACATCGAGGCGACGGATGCCTCGATCGTCGCCACCGGCAATATCGGCTGCATCACCCAGATCGCCTCCGCCGCGAAGCTGCCGGTCGTGCACACGATCAAGCTGCTCGACTGGGCCTATGGCGGCAAACCGCCAACGCTGAGTTGACCGCAAAGAATTCATCCAAGACGATGCGGTGATGGCAGACTCAGACACAGCAGATATCGAGACAATCGTTCGGCTTTTGTCAGATCGGTCACACTCGACATTTCAGGCTCACTATGCCGAATGCGAGGCCATTATCGCTCGACATCTGCAAGATGGGTCGGAGTTTTTGCTTCAGCTCGTCAGGGCAGCCGTTGAAGCCAATATCCACAAGATCACTCTGATCGAAGATGCAGTTTCGTTTCTCGACGAGACGCGGTTGGGCAAGCTGGCGTTCTTCTTGCAGGACCACGCAAGGCGCGGAACTGATCTCGAAGACCTCTTGTCTCAAACCATCCTGCAGGCACCCGAGTTGTTCCCGGACAGCACCGTTGCCAGCAATCCCGATTTTGCCGACTGGCTGACGCACGATGATCCCCATTCTCCGCCTGCATGCCATCACTTCATCTTTGAAGGGGGCGCCCCGACCGACATGCCTTTTCCGACACATCGCAACCATCCCACCTGGCACTTGCCAGCGGCAGAACAGTCATTTTCTGTTGGTGGCGAAGGGACGGCTACTTGTCCCACTTGCCGAAACAGGCTGGTGCATCTCGTTACCATGGACGACTTGGGAGGCAAAGGAGGGCCACTTCCTCGGCTCCGGATTGAAACCTGTGTGAATTCTCTTGAGTTAACCTACTATTCCCACGACGCCGCTGGCGTGCCGACACCGATAGCGCCGTTCCATTCCGCCTATGATTTCACGTCTGAGCCGGCCACGCGGGAGAGCATTGTCCGCTTGGCATCCACGCCGCCTCGCTGGCTCAGGCAGTCTTATGGGGTGAGCAATTCGAGGCAGAATCTCTTCCGGCTTGGTGGGCTGCCGTCATGGGTTCAAGGACCACAGTTTCCGCTGGTTCCTGGAACGGATCGGGAAATGAAATTCCTTCTCCAGTTCGATTCATTGGCCGGCTTCTTCTGGGGCAGCGGTGGCATGCTTTACGTCTTCTGGGATGAGGAATCCCGGATCACATGCCATGTGCCGCAATACACGTGACGAAAGCAGCTACTCCGCCGCGAGCCTGTCGACCGTGCCGTAGGTCGCCTCGTAGAGCGCGCGCTGGCGGCTGAGCGCCACCATTGTGTTGCGCAGCAGGATGGCGACCGTGATCGGGCCGACGCCGCCCGGTACCGGCGTGATCCACGAGGCGACCTCGCGCACGCTGTCGGTGTCGACATCGCCGACGATGCGGCTGGAGCCGTCAGGGCCGATCTCGGAATTGATGCCAATGTCGATCACGGCAGCACCCGGCTTGACCATGTCGGCCTTGATCAGCCGCGGCTTGCCGACGGCGACGAACAGCGCGTCGGCGCGCCGCGCATGGGCGGCGACCGATCGCGTCATGTGGTGGCAGACCGTTACCGTTGCGCCCTCGCTCATTAACAGGAAGGCGATCGGCTTGCCGACGATTTCCGAATGGCCGACGATCACGACTTCCAGCCCCTTGAGGTCGAGGCCGGTCTCCTTCAGCAGCTCGACCGAGGCGGCCGCCGTGCACGGGGCGAGGTCGAGCTGGTTGTAGACGATGTTGCCGATCGAAGCCGGATGCATGCCTTCGACATCTTTCAGCGGATGCACCGCCGCCTGCAGCGTCCTGATCGGGATATGGGCAGGGACCGGCCGCTGAATGATGATGCCGGTGACGCGCGGATCGGCATTCAGGCCGTGGATCGCCGCTTCCAGCTCTCCGGCGGTGATGGTGGCGGGAAAGCGCCTTTCCTCGAAATCGATGCCGGCCAATTCTGCCTTGGCGCGCTGGTTGCGCACATAGACATCCACCGCCGCGGTGTCGCCGACGGTGATCGAGATCAGCTTGGGCGCAAAACCTTCGGCTTTGGCAATCGCCGCGTCCTCGCGGACAGTTGCGATGATGCGCTGGGCAACCGGGCCGCCCTTGAGATAACGGCTATCTTCGGACAGGGGCATGGGTGAACTCTTTTGCTCTGAGTGTTGCCGCCGACATAGCAAAAGAACATCGGCAAGGGCAGCACGAAAGCGAACCGTCATGCCTCTTGCGCGACGTACCGACGAAAGCGTTTTTTGTTATGGATCAGACGCCGATCAAAACGGAAAGGGCAGCGCGGTTTCCCGTGCTGCCCTTCCTGACTGGCCGCATCCCCATACGACCCGTCCCCCGTTGTCCCTAAACTAGCCTGCAAAAGCAGATTGCATTGCAGGCCAAGTGATTCGCAAGACCTATCATATCACCTCGACGGTGGTTCCGACATTGACCCGTTCATAGAGGTCGACCACGTCCTCGTTGCGCATGCGAATGCAACCCGACGACACCGCGCCGCCGATCGTCCACGGCTGGTTGGTGCCGTGGATACGGTATTCGGTCGTGCCGAGATAGAGCGCGCGGGCGCCGAGCGGGTTCTCCATGCCGCCAGCCAGATAGGTCGGCAGATAGCGGCCCTTGGCGGCTTCGCGCTTGATCATCTGCGCCGGCGGACGCCAGTCCGGCCATTCGCGCTTGTTGGTGATCTTGTGCGTGCCCGACCATTCGAAGCCCGGCTTGCCGGTGCCGACCCCATAGCGCCGCGCCTTGCCGTCCTTCTCGACCAGGAAAAGGAAATTCTGCGTGGTGTCGATGACGATCGTGCCGGGCTTCTGCGGGCCGTCATAGTCGACCTCCTGCGGCAGGAAGATCGGGTTGATCTGCGGGCGCATGGCCACACGTTTCGCGGGTGGCTGCAGCGCTGCCGTCTGCACCCGGTCGGGCTGTTGCGCAGCGCGCAGCCGCGGCTGCTGCTGCTGCACGATCTGGCGGTTCTGTCGCACGATGCCGGGCGCATTGCCAAGCTGCAGTACCCAGGGGGCGGAAAGGTCGGGGCTCACCATCACCGGAGGCCTGTCGGCATAGCGGTCACCGGCAGTTGAGGGCGCGACGCCGACGGCAAACACAGCCATGGCGCCGAGCATGGGAAACAGAATTGTCTTCATCGGAACGCACCTTGATCGTCTGATACAAACGGGTGGAAACGTCCTCCCGGTTCGGCGATCATTGGCGCGCAAGCAGCAACCGAATCATGAATCGGAATGCGTAAAATGCGCAAGTGTCAGTAAACCTTTTGGTGTGGTTACCGCCGGGTTCAGGAATCTGGTAAAGCCGCAGTAAATGCAGCGCAAAAGCATATTAACGAACGGATTTTTGCCTATGAACAAGGAAAACACCGGCCTGCTCGCCGGTCCCGACGGTGTCGCGCGCTGCTTCTGGCACGGCAATCTGCCTGATTACCTGCACTACCACGACCATGAGTGGGGACGGCCGGTCGCCGATGACCGCAGGCTGTTCGAAAAGATCTGCCTCGAGGGTTTTCAGTCGGGCCTGTCGTGGCTGACCATCCTGCGCAAGCGGGAGAATTTTCGCGAAGCCTTCGCCAATTTCGAATTCGACAAGGTCGCCGCCTTCACCGACAAGGATGTCGAGCGCCTGCTCGGCAATGCCGGCATCATCCGCCATCGCGGCAAGATCGTCTCGACCATCAACAACGCCAAGCGCGCCCGCGAGATGGCCGACGAGTTCGGCTCGCTGGCCGCATGGTTCTGGAAATTCGAACCCGGCAAGGATGAGCGGCCCGTGGTTGTCGATCTCGCCCATCTGCGCGCCAACCCGACCACGGCCGTCTCTGTCCGGATTTCGAAGGAGTTGAAGAAGCGCGGCTGGAGCTTTGTCGGCCCGACCACCGTCTACGCCTTCATGCAGGCGATGGGTCTGGTCAACGACCACCTCGAGGGCTGTGTCTGCCGCAAAG
This sequence comes from Mesorhizobium sp. M1050, assembly GCF_040318715.1. Lineage (NCBI taxonomy): Bacteria > Pseudomonadati > Pseudomonadota > Alphaproteobacteria > Hyphomicrobiales > Phyllobacteriaceae > Mesorhizobium > Mesorhizobium sp. M1050. The sequence continues at coordinate 8,264 of NZ_JAMYMV010000096.1, forward strand.
AGGTCGAGAAGGAGCGGAAGGCCTTTAAACGGCCGAAATAGGCACAGGTGCCGTTGGCGCTGGCCAGCACCAGGCCGGCGACGATCGCCACCACCGTGGCCACTGTTGGATAGATCACCAGCAGCCCGGTCATCAACGCGTCGCGCATGGACGGGCTGTTGCCGGCGTCGGCGGCTACTTCGAACGGCCCGGCAGCCTGGCTGACCATTTTCGGAGCGTGGCTGTCGGCCGGACGCAGGCGTGCGGGCAATTCGCCTGCATCGCTGCCGATGGTATGAAATCTTGCTGTGCTGGTCATCGCCGCGAACCCCTCATTTCGGCGCGTTTATCGACCGCGATTGTGTCGGCACGATGCCGCGCCCATGGTGGGATTGTTTCATTCTCGGTGCGTTTCTGTTTCAGGGGCGGCTGAAACGAAGGCGGGCGCTCGCACCCATCTCTCTGAGAGAGTGCAGATGGGTGCGCCTCGGCGGCCTTGCCGCACAAAGCCGGTTCGGCTAGGACACGCGCACTTGAAACAAGTCCGCATTTACCCAACAAAAAAGATCCAGCTCATGGCCGATAAATCGGAAAAGACGAAAGCGCGACTGCCGCGCGGTTTTGCCGACCGCAGCGCAGAGGACATCCGCGCCGTCGAGAAGATGATGGCGACGATCCGCTCGGTCTATGAGCTTTATGGCTTCGAACCGGCCGACCAGCCGCTGATCGAATACACCGATGCGCTTGGAAAATTCCTGCCCGACCAGGACCGGCCCAACGAAGGCGTGTTCTCCTTCCAGGATGACGACGACCAATGGCTGTCGCTGCGCTATGACCTGACCGCGCCGACGGCGCGCTTTGTCGCCGAGAACTATGAGCGCCTGCCGAAACCCTATCGCAGCTATCGCTCCGGCTGGGTGTTCCGCAACGAGAAGCCGGGCCCTGGCCGCTTCCGCCAGTTCATGCAGTTCGACGCCGACACGATCGGCACGCCGGGCGTGGCCGCCGACGCCGAGATGGCGATGATGATGGCAGACGTGATGGAAGCGCTCGGCATCAAGCGCGGCGACTACGTCATCCGCGTCAACAACCGCAAGGTTCTGGATGGCGTTCTGGAAGCGATCGGCCTTGGCGGCGACGAGAATGCCGGCCGCCGGCTGACGGTGCTGCGCGCGATCGACAAGCTGGACAAGCTTGGGCCGGAAGGGGTGAGGCTTCTGCTTGGGCCGGGTCGCTGGGATGGCGGCAAGGAAGGCGAAGGCGACTTCGCCAAGGGCGCCGGGTTGAACAGCGGGCAAGCCGAGGCAGTCCTTCTCGCGACGGCGAGGAATACACAGGCCGGCAAGGATGCCATGGTCAGTTCGAACGCAGTCTACCAGGAAGGTGTGGGCGAACTCGCGACGATTGAAGCCTTGGTCAGGGCGGCCGGATATGGCGAGGACCGTATTGCCATGGACCGTTCCGTCGTGCGCGGCCTCGAATATTACACCGGCCCCGTCTTCGAGGCCGAGTTGCTGGCGGAAATCCCCAATGAGGACGGCCAGATCGTGCGCTTCGGCTCGGTCGGTGGCGGCGGCCGTTATGATGGCCTGGTCTCGCGCTTTCGCGGCGAGCCGGTGCCGGCGACCGGTTTTTCCATTGGCGTCTCCAGGCTGATGACCGCGCTGAAGAACCTCGGCAAGCTCGACACCTCGGACGTGATCGCGCCGGTCGTGGTGCTGGTGATGGACAAGGATATCGACAGTCTCGGCCGTTACCAGAAGATGGTGTCGGAGCTGCGTGCCGCCGGCATCCGCTCGGAAATGTATCTCGGCGGCGCCGGCATGAAGGCGCAGCTGAAATATGCCGACCGCCGCGGCTGCCCCGTCGCAATCATCCAGGGCGGCGACGAGCGCGCCAAGGGCGAGCTGCAGATCAAGGACCTGATCGAAGGCGCGCGCATGTCGGCCGAGATCACAGACAACGCCGAATGGCGCGCCGCCCGCCCGGCGCAGGTGACGGTGGCGGAGGGCGAACTGGTCGCCGAGGTGAAGAAGATTTTGGCGGCGCAGGCTGCCGATCGCGCGAAAGGTGGCGCTTGAACACCCCCCTCTGGCCTGCCGGCCATCTCCCCCGCAAGGGGGGAGATCGGATGTCACGTGGGCTTTCGCCAATCTCCAGCGTTGGAGGAGAGGCGCTGAGCCTCAAGCTGCCAATCTCCCCCCTTGCGGGGGAGATGGCCGGCAGGCCAGAGGGGGGTGCCTCGCGCCCATCGGATCGATGACCTCCCGCTACCCCGCCATATCAGCCGACATCACCAACCTCTTCGCCACGCGCAACACGCACGCCGTCGAGGTCGCCATATTGCAGCCGGCCGATCCATTCCTCGACATGGCCGGCGAGGATCTGCGCCGCCGTATCTTTCTGACCGAAAGCGAGACGGGGCAGACATTGTGCCTGCGGCCTGAATTCACCATTCCGGTCTGTCTCGACCACATAAATTCGCAGGCCGGGACGCCGCGTCGCTATTCCTATCTCGGCGAGGTCTTTCGCCAGCGTCGCGAGGGCGGCAACGAGTTCTTCCAGGCCGGTATCGAGGACCTCGGCGACCGCGACACCGCTGAAGCCGATGCCCGCTCGCTGGCCGACGCGCATGCGCTGCTTTCCTTGGTGCTGCCCGGCCAGGCGCTGGCGATCACGCTCGGCGACCAGACCATTTTCGAGGCGGTGCTGGCTTCCCTTGGCCTGCCGCGCGGCTGGCGTATGCGTCTTGCCCGCGCCTTCGGCTCGGCGCCGATGCTTGAGGCGGCACTCGCCGATCTCGCCAATCCGCCGCGCAACGGTCAGCTCTCCGGGCCGGTCGCCGCCCTCGTTCTCGACGGTGATCTGGACGGACTTTCCGCCCACATCGCCGACGGCATGGAAGAGGCGGGGCTGTCGGCGTCCGCCGGACGCCCGCCATCCGACATTGCACGGCGGCTGATCGAGAAAGCCGAACTGCGCAGCGTGCGGCTGTCGAACGAGGCCTTCGCGGCGCTGAAGGGTTTTCTGGCGATCGACGTGCCGCTCGACGGCGCGGCCGAGGCGCTGGCCTCCTTCGCCAGCGCTGCCGGGCTTTCGCTCGATACCGCGCTGGAGAAGTTCGCCGCCCGCGCCAAGGCGATCGAGGCGCATGGCCTGCCGGCCGGAAACATCCGTTACGATGCCGCCTTCGGCCGTCCGCTCGATTACTACACCGGCCTGGTTTTCGAAATCGCGGCTGACAATGGCGACCGGCCCTTGGCCGGTGGCGGCCGCTACGACCGGCTGCTGACTTTGCTTGGCGCGAAGACGCCGATCCCCGGCGTCGGCTTTTCCGTCTGGCTCGACCGCATCGAGGCGTTGCGGGAGACGGCGCCATGATCACGCTTGCGATCCCGTCTAAAGGCCGCCTGAAAGAGCAGGCGCTGGAAATACTGGCCAAAGCCGGACTTGCCGTCAGCCTGCCCGGCGACGAACGCAAGTACCACGCCCGCGTCGAGGGCCTGGACAATGTCGAAGTGGTGTTCCTGTCGGCTTCCGAGATATCAGGCGAGATCGGCCAGGGCACGGTCGATCTCGGCATCACCGGCGAAGATCTGCTGCGTGAGAACCTCGCTGACTGGGAGACCCGCGCCGAGATCGTCGCCCGTCTCGGCTTTGGCAGTGCCGATGTCGTGGTTGCCGTGCCGGACATATGGCTCGACGTCGACACCATGGCCGACCTTGACGATGTCGCCGCCGATTTCCGCCAGCGCCACGGCAGGCGATTGCGCATCGCCACCAAATACTGGCGGCTGACCCAGCAATTCTTCTCGCAGAAGCATGGCATCCAGGTCTATCGCATCGTCGAGAGCCTCGGCGCTACGGAAGGCGCGCCGGCCGCTGGGCTGGCCGATGTCATCGTCGACATCACCACCACTGGCTCGACGCTGCGCGCCAACCATCTCAAGGTGCTGGGCGACGGCCTCGTGCTGCGATCGCAGGCCTGTCTCGTGGCCTCGAAGAAGCCACGGGCGGCGGCGGATGAAGCGATCCTGCGCGACGTTGCCGTGAAGATGGCGGCCGCGGTCGGATAGCGGCGACCCTCCCCGCCCTCCACTATACTCGGGGCTTCGAATCCAGCCTAACAAAAACCCTGACGGCGGCCGGTCCGGCGATGTAGATGCCTTTGTGCCGGCAGCGTTTCATTGACTTGTGAGGGCAGTTATGCTACTAATTTGCTTATGGTGCTGATTTGCGCCAGTGACCCGCCGCCCAGGCGGGTTTTTGCGTTTTGATGCTTCGTCAGCAAGCGCGAGTCTCCGAAGCATCGTTGACCGGATCGTTGCCTCGACACGACTTTCGGCGGGATTTTCACCACGCCCTCGGGCTGATAGGTTTGGCCGGCCCCGGGAGGAGAGAGCGATGCCAGTCAATCTCGACGAGCTGAAGAGCGCCACCAGTTTGCGCGGACGCGGAGCGCGCAATGGCGGTGTTTTCGTAGCACCTGTCGACGGCAAGGCGCATGTCTCGGGGGAGCGCAACGTGCCGCTGCTCGACATGACGATCCCGGCGCTGTTTTCCGACACGGTCAGCAAATACGGCACGCTCGATGCGGCCGTTTTCGTCGATCAGGACAAGCGCTTCACCTGGAGCGAACTGTCGGACACGGTCGACGCGCTGGCCGCCGGCTTCCTGGCGCTGGGGTTGGTAAAGGGCGATCGCGTCGGCATCTGGTCGCCCAACCGCTGGGAATGGCTGGTGACGCAGTTCGCCACTGCCCGCATCGGCCTGATCCTGGTCAACATCAACCCGGCCTACCGGCTGACCGAGCTCGACTACGCGCTGAACAAGGTCGGCTGCAAGGCGCTGGTCACCGCTGCCAAGTTCAAGACCTCCGACTATCTCGGCATGATCGAGACACTGGCGCCGGAGATCGCGAAGGCCACGCCTGGCAAGCTCAAGGCGCAAAAGCTGCCGGCGCTGAAGATCGTCATCCGCATGGGCGACGAGAACTCACCCGGCATGTTCAATTTCGGTGATGTGCTGGCCATGGCCGGGCGCGACGAGCATGACAGCCTCGGCCGCATCTCGGAGGGGCTGAGACCGGGCGAGGCCATCAACATCCAGTTCACCTCGGGCACGACAGGGGCGCCCAAGGGCGCGACGCTGACCCACAGCAACATCGTCAACAACGGCAATTTCGTCACTTCGGCGATCAAGCTCACGGTCGACGACCGGCTCTGCATCCCGGTGCCGCTCTATCACTGTTTCGGCATGTCGATGGGCACGATGGGCTGCGTCTCGAAGGGCGCGACCATGGTTTTCCCGGGCGAGGGGTTCGACCCCGGCGCCACGCTGAAGGCGGTGGCTCGGGAACGCTGCACCGGGCTCTATGGCGTGCCGACCATGTTCGTCGCACTCCTCGACCATCCGGACTTCCCGTCCTTCGATCTCTCCAGCTTGCGCACCGGCATCATGGCCGGCTCGCCATGCCCGATCGAGGTGATGAAGAAGGTGGTGTCGCTGATGCATATGGAGGAGGTGACCATCGCCTATGGCATGACCGAGACCAGCCCGGTCTCGTTCCAGAGCGGCGTCGACGATCCGCTGGAAAAGCGCGTCTCGACGGTCGGGCGCGTCCATCCCCATGTCGAGGTCAAGGCGGTCGATCCCGATGGTGCCACCGTCGCCGTCGGCGCGCCGGGCGAGCTTTGCACACGTGGGTATTCCGTGATGAAGGGTTACTGGGAAGACGACGAGAAGACCCGCGAGGCGATCGACAGCGACGGCTGGATGCACACTGGCGACCTCGCTACCATCGACGCCGAGGGCTATTGCAACATCGTCGGCCGGGTCAAGGACATGGTCATCCGCGGCGGCGAGAACGTCTACCCGCGCGAGGTCGAGGAATTCCTCTACCGCCATCCCAAGGTCAAGGAAGTGCAGGTGTTCGGCATTCCCGACGCCAAATATGGCGAGGAGCTGTGCGCCTGGATCGTGCTCAAGCCCGGCCAGATCGTCACCGAACAGGAAATCAAAAACTTCTGCGCCGGCCAGATCGCCCACTACAAGATCCCCCGCTACATCCGCTTCCGCTCCGAATTGCCGATGACGGTGACCGGCAAGCCGCAGAAATTCCTGATGCGCAATGCGATGATCGAGGAACTGGGATTGGTGACGCAGAAGACGGCGTGAGTATAGGCTTTCCGCAAGGTTCGCAGAAACGCACAGGGCCTGAATGAGTGGTTTCGCGCGATCGGTGACTTCTTATGCGATGCCGTTGGCCGCCTTGGTAATGGCTGTCGCAGTCAGAGCCAGCGGGCTGTCGGTAGACGAAGGATCGCCGAGCGTCAGGATCCTCGTCGGAGCGCTTTCGAGTGCGATCATGTTTATCACCATTTTCGTGGTGCTCGACCACGCCGAAGCGGTAGCTCGGCGTGTAGGGGAGCCTTACGGTACGTTGGTGCTGACTTTTGCCGTGACGGCAATCGAGGTGTCGATCATCGTTTCCATGATGCTGCATGGAGAGAACAACCCTACGCTTGCACGCGAGTCCGTCTTCTCGACTGTGATGATTACATCTACCGGCGTTGTCGGCACGTGTCTCACGCTTGGCGGCTGGCGCCATCGCAAGCAGGCAATCGTTCGACAAGGGACCAGCGCATATCTGGCGGTTCTGGCCGCGCTGACCGTCATGACGCTTATTCTGCCGACCTACACACGAACTACCGATCCTGGCACATTTTCAGCAGCTCAACTTGGTTTCGTGAGCATGCTTTCGGTGCTGCTTTATGCAAGTTTTGTGTTCGCGCAGACTGTCCGGCACCGAGACGACTTTGTCGAAGGGCAGGCGCACGGCGTTTCGCTGCGGACTGCCCCTCACGAAAGCATCTCTGCCAGCACTCTGCTCCTGTTAATCGGGCTGATTGGCATTGTCATGCTCGCCGAGCAAGTCGCCGCAAGTGTTGAAAATACGCTCGTTACCTATCAGGTGACACAGGCTGACAGTATTGTGGGGGCATTGATCGCGGGGCTGGTTTTGATGCCAGAGGCCATTTCGGCGGTTCGCGCTTCCCTCAACAATGAGCTGCAACGCGGTTTGAATGTCGCGATGGGTTCGGCTTGCGCTACAATTGGTTTGACGATACCGGCGGTCGCAGCCGCCAGCCTGCTGACGGGAAGAGGGTTAACCCTGGGGCTTCCAGCGACTGACACAGTGCTTTTGATTTTAGCGCTCTTCATATGTAGCATAAGCTTTAGCAATGAAAGAACGACATACCTGACCGGCATGATCCATCTTGTAGTATTTTTTACTTACGTATTTTTGATATTTGTACCGTGAAAGCTTTTGTTCGACCGGGAAATTACTGCACCAATGACGTGGCCGCTATTGGTGACACAGAAGACGACGTGAGGGGCAGGTGCGACACCCCTCATAGCCTCACGCCTCGTATTTGAGGTGATCGATGAAGGCGCGCAGCTTCGGCAGGATCTGGCGTTTGCCGGGATGATAGAGGAAAACGCCCGGCGTCGTGGCGGCGACGCCGTCCAGCACCGATCTGAGTTTTCCCTGTTCTATGGGGCCTGCGGCGACGGGACGAGGCGTCTGGGCCAGCCCGATGCCCTGTATCGCCGCACCGAGCAACGTCGGATAGTCGTGCGCGATCAGCGGACCTGACACCATCGCCTCGATTGCCTCGTTGCCGTCGACGAACGACCAGGGCGCAACGGCGCCGTTCGAGCGACGCAATCGCAGGCAGGCGTGGTGGCGCAAGTCGTCCACACGCTCGGGGCGGCCGTGGCGTTCGAGATAGTCCGGGCTGCCGACGACGACGAACGGGAACGATGGCGTCAGCCGCACGGCGACCATGTCGGGCGCGATGAACTGGCCGAGGCGGATGCCGGCATCGAACCCGCCGGTCGCGAGATCGACCATCTCGTCGCTCGCGGCGATCTCCAGTTCAATCTCGGGATAGGTCCGGCAGAAGGACGCGATCATCGGCTCCAGGATCAGCGGCACGACGGCGCGGGGTACGGAGAGGCGCAGCAGCCCGGTCGGCCGTTGGCCAAGGTCGCGTACAGCCTCGCCTGCCGCGACGAGTTCCTCGAAGGCAGGGCCCGCACGGTCGAGGAACCGCTGACCGGCCTCGGTCAAACCGACGCTTCGGGTCGTGCGGACGAACAGCGCCGCACCCATGCGGGCTTCCAGCGTGCGCACCGCCTGGCTCACGGCGGATGGCGTCACGCCGAGATCGGCTGCGGCACGGCGGAAATTGCGGCGCCTGGCGACGGCCAGGAAAGCTTCAACGCCCTCCAGCGCACTGTGTCGGACTGTGTAGTTCTGCTTCATGGGTTATGATGATTACACCGGCTAGTCGAACTATGAAAGCTGGCCTAGAGGTAATCGACTGGCTGGGAGGCTGCGTGACCCAGCTGCTGACAGGAGGCCAAATGTCCACGGAAATGCTCTTCCAAATCCATCTCGTTCTCGGCTATGTCGCGTGGCTGCTTTGCTTCGGCGCATACGGGTTGCCGTGGCTGAGCTCAATGGACCGGGTCGCGGCGCAGCGCGCCATCGCCACGCTGCACAGCTTCCGCTTCTTCGGCCTCGTGTTCATCCTGCCGGGCGTCGTAAGCCCCGATCTGCCGGCCGGTTTCGCCGTGTTCGCCGCCTATGGCGATTTCGCGACAGGGGTGCTGGCGATGCTGGCGCTGCTCACGGTGAGGCTACCGCAGCTCTTCTGGCCGCTCGTCGTCGCCTTCAACCTGGTCGGAATGACCGACCTCGTCGTCGATTATTACCACGCGATACAGGTCGGCCTCCCTGCACATGCGGAGCAGCTGGGCGCCACCTACGCGATCCCGATCATCTATGTACCGCTGCTGATGATCACGCACATCGCCGCATTCTATTTTCTGGCGCGCCCTCACCAAAACGCGACTCGAGCCATTGCAGAAGATGCGAATGCTTCCTAACCGTGGCGAACGCCGTGCCTTTCAGCTGTGATGCCGGATGTATCGCGCCTGTCAGGCAAGTCGGGCGCGCGTCAAGTCGGGCTGCTTATGGCCGATTGGTCAGCTCCTGCTCCAGATCGACCAGTTCCTTGCCGCCCGCCATCAGATTGAGCAACTGGTCGCGATCAATCTCGCTTTTTGTGTAAGTGCCAGTGCTTTTGCCGCGCTTCAACAAGGTGAAGCGATCGCCAACCACATAGGCGTGATGAACGTTGTGGGAAATGAAGATGACGCCGATGCCGCGCGCCTTGGACTGCACCACAAGCTTCAGAACCACGGATGCCTGATGGACTCCCAGCGCCGATGTCGGCTCGTCCAGGATCAGAACCTTGGCACCGAAATAGACGGCGCGGGCGATGGCCAGGCACTGACGCTCGCCGCCTGAAAGCGTGCCCACGGGTTGTTCGGGATCGCGCAGCTGGATCCCCATCGCCGACATCTCGTCATACGCCGTGCGGTTCGCGAACTCGCTGTCAAACTGCCGGATCGGTCCGAACTTGCGCATCGGCTCGCGCCCGAGAAAGAAGTTTCGCGCCACGCTCATCAGCGGCACCAGAGCGAGGTCCTGGTAGACGGTGGCAATGCCGCTGTTGCGTGTATCGGCCGGTGAGGCAAACCTTGCGGGCTTGCCCTGCACGCGGATCTCACCTTCGTCAGGTGTATAGACGCCGGACAGCGTCTTGATCAGCGTCGACTTGCCGGCGCCATTGTCGCCAAGCAGACAATGCACCTCGCCAAGACATACATCGAAAGATACGTCCTTCAGCGCAACGACTGAGCCAAAATACTTGCTGACCGATTTCAGTTCGACATAGGGCTCGGCCATCACCGGCTCCTCATGGCGCGGTTGCGCACGTAGCTGTTGAACAGCACCGCGATGACCATCATGGCACCCATGAACAGCTTGAACCAGTCTGTGTCGATGCCGGTGTAGAAGATGCCCATTTGCACCACGCCGAAGATCAACGCCCCGAACATGGCGCCTACGGCCGATCCGTAGCCGCCGGTAAGCAGCGTGCCGCCGATGACGACGGCAATGATGGCCTCGAATTCCTTTTGGGTTCCGCGTAGCGTGTCGGCCGAGCCCGTGACCAGAACCTGGATCGCCGCAAAGAGCGCGGCCGCCATCGCCGTCATGACGAACAGGGTGATCTTGGTGCGTGCAACCGGCACGCCGAGGTTGCGCGCGGCATTGGCTTCACCTCCCGCGGCGAAGATCCAGTTGCCGAAGCGGCTGCGGGTCAGCAACCAGGTACAGGCCAAGGTCAAGACGATCCACCAGACGATGGACACCGGAATGCCGGAGATCGACGGCAGGCCGTCCGCGCGTTTGCCGATCAGGCCGATGTCCGAAAGCCAGGCGATGGGGCCGGAAAGTACCTGTCCCGAGAACAGGCTGTTGAGGGGATCGTTCAGGGCCAGTTCGTGCACGCCTGAAACCTGCGTTCGCCCGGATATGCCGCGCGTGAGGCCGAGCGTCAGGCCGCGCAGCATGAACAGGCTTCCGAGCGTCACGATGAAGGAGGGCAATCCGGTTCTGACCACGGCGAGCCCGTTGAGCGCGCCGATGCAGCCGCAAACAGCAAAGCAGAACAGCAGGGAAAGCCAGATCGGCCAGCCCCAGAACACCGAAGGGATGGCGATCAGGATGCCGGCAAACCCGATCATCGAGCCGACCGACAGGTCGAACTCGCCCGCGATCATCAAAAGAGCCACGGGAGCGGCGAGAATGCCAAGCTGGGCCGAGACTTCGAGGAAATTGATGATGCCCTTGGCGCTGAAAAGCCCGGTATTTCCTGCTGTAATGGCGAAGAACACAAAAACCAGAACGGTTCCGGCCGCCGCGCCAAGTTCCGGCCTGCTCAGAAGGCGGCTCAGGCGGGAGACGGAGCGGACCCGCTCGTCGCGAAGCTCTGCGGTCATGGATGCGCTACCTTCGTCGATGAAGGCGGCCCGGCGGTATCCCCGCCCCAACCCGTCAACGGCAGCCCCCTTTTGGCAATTACCGGGTCGTTTAAAACAAACCCAACCCCCGAGGCCCGCGCCATGGGCGGAAGGCGGTCTGAGGATGATAAA
>NZ_JAMYMV010000097.1:0-19299 GCF_040318715.1 Mesorhizobium sp. M1050
CGCCAGGAAGGCGACACCATCATGCTTTTGACCAACGACATGGAGCGCTCCGCAGTCGAGATCGGGCAGCTCTACAAAGGCCGCTGGCAAATCGAGCTTCTGTTCCGCTGGATCAAGCAGCACCTCAAGATCGGCAAGTTCCTGGGCAACAACGGCAATGCAATCCGCCTGCAGCTCTTCGCGGCAATGATCGCCTATGCACTGCTGCGCATCGTCGCGCGCGCCCGAGGTGTCGCCATTCCAATCCTGCGGTTCACAGAGCTGGTCGCCCAATACTTGTTCGGGCGGCGAAAAATAAACGCCATCGATAAGCCGCCGCCGGTCAATCCGAGCCGACCAAGAGACCGATCCTCCCTCAATCAGATGGCCTTCATATATGAATAAATTTCCCCGGACAGTCCTGCACGTCCCGGAAGCGGCCCTTCGGCTTTCGGCCCCAAATGCTGCCTGGCGGCGATGCGCCGCATTATCGGTCATCCAGGCGCCAATGAAACTTCTCCAAAGCTGCCGTGCCAAATGATTCTTGCTAGCGACTGGGGCGAGAGGGGTCTTATCAAGGGTTTCAGGGGCGCACTCCAAAACGGGGCCCTCATTCCATAAAAAATCACACTCACCCGCCGCGGTCGACCTTGGGAAGCACCGAACCGCAAATGGCGGCTACCAGGAGCGTCACGCGCGATCGCGGAGCGACCGGACAAGATCGGGTGGGAGACATCGTTTATTCCCTCCTGCGCGGTCGTGCTTCGTTGCGACGACCCTCGTCCGAGTAACGGGCGAGTTCCGATCGTTTGCCGAAATTGCGCCGGCCAGAGCCCTGAAAGGATGGAGAGCCGTCGGCGAACTCCTAGTGTATGCTAGCGACGGAATCCGTCACACGTGGGGATCGTCATGGTCGGTTCGCCAGCAACTGCCACCCTTGTCCTCAACGACAAGGTTGTCGTTGACCTGGAAGGCGAGACGCTCCGTCTTGTTGATGGCGACACAATCGCCCTCAGGCCGCAGGCCTATGCGGTCCTTCGCCACCTCGTCCAGAACGCGAACAGGCTGGTCAGCAAGGCCGAGCTGCTTGAAGCCGTCTGGGGAAGCGCCGCCGTTACCGACGACAGTCTCGTTCAATGCATCCACGAGATCCGGCGAGCGCTCGGCGACCAACGGCATGCGGTCTTGGCCACCGTCTCGCGGCGGGGCTACCGCCTGTCGCTGGAGCGTGGCGACGAGAGTGCGCTCGGCGGCCCTTCGATCGCCGTGCTGCCGTTCGCCACCATGAGCGGCGACGAGCCTCACTACTTCGCCGATGGCCTGGTCGAGGACATCATCACCAACCTCTCGAAGATCCCGGGCCTGTTCGTCATCGCACGCAATTCCTCCTTCGACTTCAGGGGCGAGAAAGCCGATCCACGCACAATCGCCGCTGAACTGCGCGTTCGCTACCTGCTGCAGGGCAGCTTGCGGCAGTCCGGGGGGAGACTGAGGTTGAATGCCCAGCTTGTCGACGGCGCATCGGCCACTCATATCTGGGCCGACAGGTTCGAGGGCGCGGCAACGGACGTGTTCGATCTCCAGGATCAGTTGACCGAGCAGATCGTGGGCTCGATCGAACCGAGTGTCCGTCGTGCGGAGATCGACCGCGCGCGCCGCAAGCGGCCCGAAAGTCTGGACGCGTACGATCTCTACCTTCGGGCCCTGCCGCACGCGCATGCGAACACGCCCGTCGAGACCGACAAGGCCCTGCAACTGCTGGCGCGCGCGATCGAGCTTCAGCCGGACTATGTCGCTGCGCATGGCTACGCCGCATGGTGTCACGAGCAGCGCTACCTCCGCAACGGTTTGGATCCCGCAGACAAGGCGGCCGCACTCAACCACGCCGACATTGCGTTAGGCATCAACAGCGACGACCCGCAGGCGATGAGCATCGGCGCGTTCGTCCCCGCCAACCTCACCCGGGACTACGACGCCGCCGTTGAGGTGCTCGACCGGGCCCTCGCATTGAACCACAATTCGGCCTTAGCCTTTGGCTTCAGCGCTTTGGTCAGTGCCCACAGCGAGCGACACCAGCGGTCGGTGGAACATGCGCACAAAGCGCTGCGGCTGAGCCCGCTCGACGATCCGCTGAGCTACCATCCCTACTGCGCACTAGCCCTGACCCACCTTTTTGCCGGCGCCTTTGCCGACGCGGCCAGATACGCCGCTCTGGCGGTCCGGGCCAATCCCGGCTTCAGCATCCCGTACGCCTATCTGGCGGCCAGCCACGTCGGCCTTGGCAATGTCGAAGCCGCGCACTCTGCGGCAACACGACTGATCGAGGTGGCGCCGAATTTCTCGGTCGGCGGCTACGTGCGAACTAGCCTGTTCCGGCCGTACTTGATGGACGCGCTGGCAACAGCCTTGCGAACGGCAGGGCTTCCTGAATGAGCCAGCCAGCGCGGACCGAACCGCGCGCAGGTCGCCCGACGACGGCTCTTGCACTAAGACATAGCCGCGTTTCGGCACTGTCTTTAACAGCGGGTGGTCGTTGTCTCCCGATGCTTGGCGAATGTCGGTCACGCATTGAACGAGGCTGTCCTCGGTGACGACGACGCCTCCCCAAACCGCGCGCATCAGGTCTTCCTTGGAGACGATATGGTTGGGATGCTTTGAGAGGTACTCGAGCACGGCGAAGGCTTGAGGGCGGAGTGCGGTGTCTCTGCCATCGGCGGCGTGCAAGACGCCGGCATCGAAGTCAGCAGTCAGTCCCTTGAAGCGAAACTTGGCGTTTCCAAACGTCCATTCCGCTTCTCGGGTCAGCGTCGATGAGTCGCGGGCGTCCATATTAGCAAACGCTCTTCTACCGAAACGGGCCAGACGAAGACGCCGATCGGGAAAATATCGCCCTTTGATCGGAGTCCTTTCGTTACATCCGGCAGGACTTCGCTCACACTTGCCGGCGGATTTGCCACCTGCTGTCCGCCGGAACACGACAGATGAATCGCGCTTGGTGTTTCTCAGCTGCCCTAGCGATACTGTCTTGCTGGAATGGCGCTGACGCCCACGACACCGAATCGGGATGGACCTATCCACCTGCTTGCTGCGGAGGCGACCAAGAGAGAGGCGATTGCCAAGAAATTCCGAATACCAGTGTGAGCACCGGCCCTGATGGTTTCAGAGTGCTGCTCAATCCGGGCGACCATCACCTCGTCACAAGGCAACACTTTTTCCGAATTCCGTATGGCGACACCATTCCGTCCGGAGACAGCCATTTTCACATTTGCTTGCACCCAACCGAAGATCACGCAAACTGCTTCTTTGCTCCTCCCGACGGATTTTGATTTGCGAGGCATCGGACGCATCCTATGGCGCCCGCGGAAGGCGCTCCTAAGGGTAATATGGACTTTTTCTAAGTCATGCAGTCGTTCGGCGATCCAACGCAGCATCGGGAAGACCAAGGGCTAGGCCACGGGGGATTTCGGCGTTTGCTATGCTCGCCACGCTCGGACGCTTTGCTGATGTGGTTGTCTCGCGCCGGCCCGGAGTGCCGACTAGACCTACAGTTGGGAGGTCGCAGGCGGAGCATTTCGCGGAGCCCGGAATGTCGGCTTGCTAACGTCTGCAGCCTAGAAGCTGCCGGTCCGCGGTCGGCCCAATTCCGGACATACTAAGTTTCTTCGTTCGCTAGCGGGAGCTTCGCCCGGCGTCACAACCATATGCGTCATCACGGCGACAGCGGCCCGCCAATACCGGCGCGATCAGCGACTCACGTCTCCCTCTGCGCCGAGCTGGTTCTATGGCTGCCCAAGAGGCTGCGCCTCCCCCGCCTCGCATTCCGGCAGCCGCACAGGTTTGGCGAGTTTTGCCAGCGCTCCGGGCTTGGCGCAAAGCGGAAAGCCGGCGAGCGGCATTGTCTCGATGAAACGACCGCGCTCCGTCTTGCTCAAGCTGAATTCATTGACCATGCCCTCGACGGTCAAATCCGTGTAGTGCTTGAGAGTTTCCCTAACCGAAGCATTCGACTCATCGATTCGACCCAGTGCCGCCAGGGAGCTGCTACGCATCACCCATTCCCATTTGCCGTAGTTATCGGGCGTCTTGCGTTCCAGCATCTTCAAGGCGTCCTCATAGCGGCCAGCCATAAAATAGGCAGTGGAGTAGAAAGCAGTTGCCCACATAGGGTAATTCGGGTCGAGCCGTATAACTTGGTCGACTAACTGAGCGCCGCGTTCGGGTTCGTCGAAGCCTGACGCAAAGCCGGAATAGAATGTCAGGATTTCGGCCGAACCGGGAGCGAGGCGGAGGGCCGTGTCCAGCTCGACCTTGGCGCGGGCGTTGTCGCCCTTGTCTTTGAGGCTCATGCCAAAAACGGCGTGCGCCTCGGCGTCGCTCGGATCGAGCCGCACCGCGCGTTCGGCCACATCGGCAGCCGCCTTGATCTCGCTTTCGGAATTGATACCGAAGCCAGCCAATATGTTATGAGCATGATAGAGCTCCACCCAGGCGCGGGCGAACTCCGGGTCCAGCTTGACAGCGAGGTTGAGCAGCCTGATGGCCTCCTCCTCATCCGCTACGGTAATCTTTTCAATCCTTTCGGTTCCGAGCAGATAGTAGTCATAGACAGTCAAGTTGTCCGGCCGTTTACGCTTCGCTGCAGCCCGCCCCGCTCCTTGAATCAGCCCCACGCCGTTGCCGAGACGGTTGGTGACCTGCTCGGCGATCTCGGTTTGCACGGCGAATACGTCTTCAGCAGGCCGGTCCCATCGCTCCGACCACAGATGGTTGCCGGTCTGTGCATCGATCAACTGCGCGGTGATCCGCAGCCGACCGCCCTGGCGCTGGATCGAGCCTTCCAGCACATAGCCGACGTCGAGCGCACTCGCGACCTGGCGGACATCCACCGACTTGCCTTTGTACGCTTGCGTCGAATTGCGTGCCACGACGTCGAGTTCGGGAAACTGCGCGAGATCGGTGATGATGTCCTCGGTGAGGCCATCGGCCAGGCGCCCGGTGGCCTCGTCGCCGCCAAAGTTGTTGAAGGGCAGCACTGCGACCGACGGCTTGGCACCCAGAGCAGCTGAATGAAAGAACCACCATGTCCCGCCGCCCAGCAGAGCAAATAGCGCGATGGCCGCCGCCGTCCCAACCCAGCGCGGCATCGCCTTACGCAAGGTCCAGCGCGGCCGCTTGCTATCGAGCCTTAGCCGGTACATCCGCACCGGACGGCTGATATTCTTTACTTGTTGCTCGCCAGCGAAATCGAGGGACCAATCAAGCTTGCCTTGCAGATGGTCAAAGGCTGTGCCCGACACGATCACGCTGCCAGCATCAGCGAGTTGCTGCAATCGCGCGGCGACATTGACGCCATCGCCATAGACATCATCGTCCACCAGCGCCACATCGCCCAGATTGACCCCGATACGGAAGACAATGCGCTGAGGCTCCGGCATTCCCGCATTGCGCGCGGCCGCCGCGCTTTGGATCTGCGCTGCGCAGGCAACCGCGTCGACCACGCTCTCGAAGACAACCAGCGCGCCGTCTCCCATCAGCTTGATGAGGCGGCCATGGTGCTGGGAGATGGCGGGGTCGAATAGCTCGGCACGAACGGATTTCAATCGCTCAATGGTGCCGGGCTCATCGGCCTCCATCGCCTTTGAGTAGCCGACCATATCGGCCGCCAGGATCGCCAACAGTTTCCGGTTCAATGGAGGGACGATCATCATCCGGCCCCCGGACCCAACATAGCTAAAATGGTACACCTAACCCAGCGCCCTGACGAGAGGCCCGCCCTGCTATAGCCAGGAAGTCGTCCAATAGCCCAGTTGGTCGGAAGGTCGCTTCTGGCGCAAAGCGGTCCGCACTACGCACGCAAGGGTCGGCTTTCTTGCCCAGTCATCCTGGAAGCTGCCATTCCGCTTACGGCCCCAACTGCAGCATTTTCCACTTTGAGGCGAAATAATTCTCGACTATGGTCCGTCAGGCTTACGGCATGGGGGATTGCCGATGGTTTTATCGCGCAGGGGTGTCGTGCTCGGCGGCCTGGCGCTAGTCGCGGTCGGTGCAACCGGCAATATTGTTCAAGCCGCGACGGCAAAATCCTTTTTCGCCGGTACCGCCAGCGACAACAATTTTGTCTATCGCAAGACCAACTTCGCCAAGATCGACAAGAGATGGCATCGCCAGATCGTCAAGTATTTCAGCAGCGAGCCGGTCGGCACCGTCGTGGTCGATACCCGCCACCACTTCCTCTACCTCATCATGGAAAACAAGACCGCCATCCGCTACGGCGTCGGCGTCGGCAAGGACGGCTTCAAATGGTACGGCCGCGCGACGATCGACCGCCGTGCGCTGTGGCCGCAATGGGTCCCGCCCCCCGAAATGCGTAAGCGCAAGCCGGACCTGCCGCCCATGGTCGCAGGCGGCGCGTCCAACAATCCGCTCGGGCCGCGCGCGCTCTATCTGTACCGCGACGGCGCCGACATCGGCTACCGCCTGCATGGCACGCTGGAGCCATGGAGCATCGGCACCGACGCTTCCAGCGGCTGCATCCGCATGTTCCCGGAAGACATCA
Source organism: Mesorhizobium sp. M1050 (assembly GCF_040318715.1). Taxonomy (NCBI): domain Bacteria; kingdom Pseudomonadati; phylum Pseudomonadota; class Alphaproteobacteria; order Hyphomicrobiales; family Phyllobacteriaceae; genus Mesorhizobium; species Mesorhizobium sp. M1050. The sequence goes on from NZ_JAMYMV010000097.1 coordinate 6,536, forward strand.
TCGACCTCTACCAGCGGTGCCCGATCGGCACCGCAGTGGAGGTCCTACCGCACATCGCCGACCAGGCGCCCGCTTCCACCACTGTCGAATGATTGGCGCATCATGAACCGCATGATTGAAACCACACGCCGGCTGCTCGCCGCCGGCCTGCTGGTGCTGGCCGCATCCTGCTCGACCAGCAACACGCTGGCCCCTCCTACCCCCGACGTCACCAACACCGAGATTGCCGGTTTCCAGAACGTGCAGCCGGGCAGCGAGGAGGATTTTATCCTCAATGTCGGCCGCCGCACCTATTTCACGCAAGGTTCGGCCGCGCTCGATTCTGTCGCCAAGGCCACCCTTGACACCCAGATCGCCTGGTTAGCAAAGCATCCGCGCTGGCTGCTCAAGCTGCAGGGTTTCGCCGACGATCCAGGCGCAAGTGAAACGGCGCTGTCGAAGCAGCGCGCCGATGCGGTGATGGACTACCTCGCCGCCGCCGGCATAGACCGCAACCGCATGTGGGCCAAGGGCTACGGCAAGGACAGGCTCGTCCGCGACTGCCCCGATGCCGCCTGCAGGTCGCAGAACCGCCGCGTTGTGTCTAATTTGCGCGATGAGAGGGACGAGTCGTAGGGGCTGCTTGTCACCAAATCAGAGTCTCACAATGCGACGGCGGCATGGCTGCTTTCGCCGCATTTCGGCCTAACGGGCAAAGTTCGTCGTTGCCCTAAAGCGGACACCATCAAGCTGAGGGTGGTGATTGCGACTCTCCCCGATCGGGGAAACATTCCTTTATCCAACCCCGTGGAAGGCACGAGACGCGACCATGAGTGGGAACGGCTCAGCCCATACCAAGACGCAATAATTTAGGATACCTTTCTGGGACTGAGCTGTCGCGACCTATGGTCGGGTCGCGTCACGTGGGAGACCTTCCTCCAATCTCAAAGCCGCATGCATGCGTCGATCGCTATTTCAGAAGTATTTTCTAGTCTTGTTCGCGGCGGCCATTTTTCCGATGGCCGCCGGTGGCATCAGCAACACTTAGTTCAGCTATGTCGACCAGCATGCGATCCTCAGTGCCCTGCTGCAGTCCGAGGCAACATCGGCGGCCGTCAAAATTGAGAGCTTTCTTGACAGCATCCAGCTTGCGCTCGGCTCGACGATCCCCCCGGAAGGGTCGAATATGGCCAGCGTGAAACAGCTCCGGCTTCTTGCCGTACGAGCGATGCACCAGGCCTCGGGAATCCTCAGCATCAGTATTGTCGACGGTACTGGCGCGGAGCGGCTGCACATCTCTCGCACTGGCAAAAACAGGACAGAAAGCGGGGCGGATCGCTCAGGCGATCCCGCTGTCGTGGGCGTCAGGACGGCGAAGGTCTGGTACGGCCCAGTCATTTATCGCCCGGGTTCCGAACCCTCCATTACCATGGCGATGGCCAGTTACGACAATTTGGTCGTCGCCAACTCGGTCATCGCCGAAATCAGTCTGAAGCCTATCTGGCTCATCGTTTCCGAAATCCGCGTGGGCCGCAGCGGCCAGGGATTTGTCATCGACCAGGCCGGCCGCATCATCGCTCACCCCGCGATCAGCAAAGTGATGCAGGGCGCCGACGAGAAAGCAGCGTTGGCCCTGCGCGAATTGCAGGATGCGATCGCTGCCGCAGGCGGCACTGCGATTGCGAGCCGCAACGCCGAGAATGAACGCGTTGTGACTGCTGGCGCGCCGGTTACCGCGGCCGGCTGGACGGTAGTTGTCGAGCAGTCGCAGGCAGAGGCTTTTGCACCTCTATACGCTTCATTGTGGCGGACCGGCGGGTTGTTGTTCCTCGCCACAGTCCTTGCGGCGGTGCTCGCATATTGGCTTGCCAGACGGATGAGCGGGCCTATCCTCCTGTTGGAGGAAGGCGCTCTCAAGATCGGTGCTGGACAGTTCGATCACCGGATCAACATCTCCACTGGAGACGAACTTGAGCGGTTGGCTGCTCGGTTCAACCAAATGGCGCAGGAACTTGCCACATCGCGGGACCGCGCGGAGCGACTGACGCGGTTGAAGCGCTTCCTTGCACCACAGGTTGCGGAACTCGTAGAGAAGGCCGGTGACGAGCGAATGCTCGCTGGACAGCGCGCAGAAGTAGTCGCTGTTTTTAGCGACTTACGTGGCTTTACTGCATTTTCAGCGCACGCTGAGCCTGAGAACCTCATGCAGGTCCTGCGTGAGTACTATGAGGCGCTCGGCGCGATCATCACCAAGTATGAAGCAACGCTGACCAGTTTTTCGGCGGATGGATTGATGATTCTCGTCAACGCCCCGGTTCCATGTGAAGGGCCGGCGCTTCATGCCGTAAAAATGGCTGTCGACATGCAGGATTCCACACAAGAGCTCATATCTGGGTGGCGACAACGTGGTTATAAGATTGGCTTCGGCATGGGGCTCGCTATGGGGTGGGCAACGGTGGGTCGAATTGGCTATGAGGCCCGCGCTGACTACACCGCAATTGGCAATGTCGTGAACTTGGCATCGAGGCTGTGTTCGTCCGCTGAAGATGGACAAATCCTTATCGATTATTCCGTGGCGCGCCATTTGCCTGGCAGCACGCCGATCGTTGACCTCGGTACTCGCCAGTTCAAAGGCCTCGAAGGGCACGTTCGCGTCTACAATGTTGAGACGCAAGGGATTGTGCGGCCGAATTTAGATTCTGCTGAGAATGACGCAAGGGAAAAGGGCTAGGCTCCTTTGCATCGACGTCCGCAATCGTTCTTCCCTGCACCACAAGCGGACCTACTGCTTCCGTGCCAGGCGGGAACGCTGAAGGGTTTCGGGTGCCGTCAGGCGTACGAAAGCCTCTCATGCAGGAACCGACGGGCAGCAGGCGGTGAGCTATGGGGATTTGTGTTTCGGGCTGTGCCAGCGCCTATCGCGAACGTCCGCGTTCGGTGCTGTCAGGATGTCGAGGAAGTAGCTTTCCGGCCTGGTCGGGGGCCTGTCGCGATGACGACGGTGGGGTTTGGGCACCGGGAGACTGGCGCCGCAGCGCAGCGCACATGCGTTTCCGTTGACCCGAGCCGGCGTAGCGCGGTCGTGTGGCCAAACGGCCATGCCGGGTCATGGGGCGGTCTCCCGGTTCGTCGTCCGTGCGCCCGGCGCTCCGCGCGGCTGCCTGCAGCGTTCGAACACCTCGATGACGATCATGCGTCCGCCGCAGCAGGGGCATGGCGGAGCCCGAACGCTTCAAACTCAATCCACTCCACCACATGCCGGAACTAAACATCTAGCCATACCGGACCTACCGGCCTGGTGCCTTGCTCCTTCACGTCACCCAAACCGACAAGGGTGCCGGACCGCTCCCACCGGCGTGAGTGACGAAGCCCGTCTGCCGGCTGGCGAGCGCTAGTCATGATCTTCGATTCCCCTTCCGCGCTGCTATTGGCCTCTGCAACTGCCGCATGGAGTTCCTGCATATCTGCCTGTAGCATTTAGAAGCTCATCTTTGGCCTGAAGTCACAACTCCTGTTCGGGTACAATTAGAGTTCCCAAACTTAGGGCATATTCGCCGAAGAGTTAAGGTGATGTCCCACGCGGGAGTTGAACTCCGGTTAGAAGACCCACTAGTTCCGCCTGTCTTTTGGTCCCGGTCTTCTCCAGTACCGATTTGAGTTGTCTGCGAATTGTCTCGCGCGATACACAGTTCGTTGCTGCGATCTCCCCCACGCTATGCCTCCCCACCAACTGTCTCGCGACGTTCGCCTCCGCAGGAGTAAGATCAAAAAGCCCATTAAGTACATGGGCGGGAGGAGTATCAGGCTTTGCTAGTGAGGTTACCGCCAGCAAAATCGCTGCGCCCGAGAAAATGTCCCGTGCTCGTCTTCTAACAGGTATCAGATGGACAACGCATGCAGGAGAGTTGTCGATCGCCGGGATGGGAATCGAGCACGAATGTACACCCGAGCCATTCCAGGTAAATTCGGCCACTGCAGCATGAAACAGATCATGCGCGGGCCGATGCGACATACCAAGTCTCCCCCTTGCAAGCGGAATAAACTGCTTGTCCAAAGCTTCCATCAAAGGGTTGGTGGAGAGCACTGTTCCGTCATCACGAAGTACGGCTCCGGGTAAACCTATTTTGCCCAACGCTTCGCTCATCGCGCGTGCCTGCTCAAGGCCAAGACGAACCGACATAAGAGCCGAACGTGCCAAGTGCGGCCGAAGCTGGTCGAGCGAAGTAAGAACCGACCGGTCCAACGGTCCTTTGTCGCCGGACCTTTCGATATCAAACACAACCAAGTCGCCAGTTGGCATGGGGATTATTGTACCCGTGCCCCAGCCACCTCCGTATTTTCTCAAGTAGTCGTAAAATGGATCGGTGGCGGCTTCGTGGGGCGTGACGACATCGTAATCAACGACAAACCCCGGATAGTTCATGTTTGCCAGGCGAGGCGCCCGAATATTGCGCGCGCCCCAGCCCCCGGCGACATATGCGTCGAGCAGCGGACCGTATCGTTCCGAGGTCACTGCCCGGACCCGCTGCTGTGCGTCGACTGAAAACAGAAAACCGCCGTCGCAGCGCGCAAGGAGAGCGATCCGATCGAGCACATCGACCCACAGCTCCGGAAGGAACGCCGTCTCGTAGATTCGGTCGATGATGCTGCCTTCTACCCCCAATCGGCTCATGCCAGCGATTCCGGGCGAATGTGGTCCGATTCAGAGCGAGGAGGCGACGTGCCCGCCAACAACCCCAGCAAGTCAGCCTGGCGGTGGGACCCGGTCTTCGCCAAGACCGTCTTGAGGTGATTGCGAACAGTCTCGTAGCTGATGCCGAGATCTTTGGCGATCGAACGGGGGGTGCGTCCAAACCCGAGAGCATGAGCAATCCTGGCTTCCGCCTGCGTCAGATCGAAGAGTCCGCTCAGGAGCGCCTCCGCCGGCGGATTGAGCTTGCCGACCGGTGTAACGAGGGCGATGCAGGCTGCACTGTTGAAAATATCATGGGCGGCGCGACGGAGGGGGAGCAGGTGCATCACCGCTTTTTCCTCGTTAAGCCCGAGCGATGCGAAAGACAAAACGCCGATTTCGCACGTTCCAAATGAAGCCTAGCCGCCATAATGCCCGCACGCGCCAGATGCGGCCTCAAGCTGTCCAGGAGATCAATAGCGAAGCGGTCACAAGGTCCGGCCTCGACGGCACGGTCGAAACTGTAGACCATCATGTCATCGTTGGGGACATCGATGATGGTCCCCGCCGCCCAGCCTACTCCCTTAGGGCGACAGAGTTCAGTGTACAACGGGTCGCGGTCGACCTCTTCTTTGGTGAAGATGTCGAGGTCGTGCACGAACCCAGGGTATTTCATGGGGGCTAAGCGCGTCGCCCGCGAATTGCGCTTGTCCCAACCGCCGTCAACAAATGCGCGCATGAACTCCGCGGTGCCGGGAGAACTGGTCCAGCGGATCTCGCCGGCACTGGCGGTAAACAGAATGCCTCCTGCAGAACTGATTGCATGGCTTAGATTGTCGAGTACTTCCGACCACAGCTCCGAAATGATCGCCGCCTCATAGATACGGTCGATGATTACCGTCCTCGATCCCCAATCGGCTCATTCTAGCGTTGCACCTAAGTCGGGGAGTACCCACGGACTTCCTTCCTCAAAGAGTGCCATCGGCAGATCTAGGGTCTCCGTTCGGTCGGACCGTCACCCCGGGTGGTTGGGATAGATCCTGGACATCACAGACATCAGTTCCGCCTGTCGGCTGGTCTCGGTCTTGGAAAATATGCTCTTCAGTTGATTGCGAACCGTCTCGCGCGCAAGCTTCAGCGTGTCCGCGATCGTCCCAATATCGTGCCCGGCGCTCAAGAGGCTTGCGACGCGCCCTTCTGCTGCCGTTAATCGGAGGGCGTTTCGCAGCCGGTCCGTGGAATGTAGAGGTCTTTCGTCGAGGTCCGACACGATGAGTATGGCGCTCGCATACTGGAACGCATCGGCTATGATCCCGATGCTGGGCAGCACGTCGACGAGCAGCGGGCGGCTGCCAGGCCTGGCGAGGGCGACCGGTCCAATATCCTTCAACGCCGTAGACGAACGCGTCCGCGTGGCGATTCCGATGACGCGCTGGAGGGCGATGTCGCTCTCGTGATGCATGGCGTGGAGGTGCCCGTTGGTGATCGAGAGCCCCGCGTGCAGCAGCTGGCTTGCCCTTGAATTGAGCTGCGCCACCCGGCCGCGCCAGTCCAGGAGGAACGCGGCGCTCGAGATGTCGAGGACGTTGAGGCTGACCTTGCCCCGCGAGGAGACCAGGCGCTCGGACAGTGCGATCAGCCGCCGAAAATGGGAAACCAGCGTCTCCAGATATCGCGCGTCATCCCGCGTGAACTGGCCCTGACCCTGGCCTTTCAGCATCGGCACGGCCCATGGCGCGCCCTCGACATTGCAGCCAATCATCGCGAAGCCGGGAAATCCGAAAGGCAGGTAGAGTTCGTTGTATTGCCGAAGGCGCCTTCGGTCCTCTTTCGTGGACAGGTCGTCTTCGATGACCACGGTTCTGCCCGCGTCAAGCAGGGGCAGTCCTCGTTCGGCCCGGTAGTGGTTGAGGAACCAGTTGTTCTTAATATACTCCTGCAAGAGGTCTCGGTAGTCGTGCGAGGCCGGCATTTCGAGCAGCGACCGATTGGGACTCCGAGGATCATTGCTGCTGCTGTCGGGGTTGCGCGGATAGAACATAACGCACGCGGCGTCGAGCGAGCGCGCCAGTCCGTGAAGGGCGTCAGGCCAGGTCTCGGGAGTCAGGATCGCCTCGTAGCAGGCGTCGACGGCCTTGTTTACCCGCTCCTGTTTCATGGCCACACCTTCGCGAATTTCCTTGCGATCATCGTGAGGTGACCGATTGCCCGGGTCCGTATCTTTGCGGATAGGCTCAAATCGGCGTTTCGGGACCGGGACTCGCGGGAACGCCCATCGGTTTCAATCCGCCAGCCATTGGCATGAGTCTCAATTGCGCGAGACGCCGAGCGTGCGCGCGGCAGGATCGGCAAAGGATCGTGGACATCGAAAGGCAACGCGCCGAGGCTTCCGGTGGCCTTCGCCGCCCGCTCCATCGCTTTATCCCGCCGGGTCGGATCAAGCGCTGCTTCGACCTGACAGTCTTGGATGACAGCAAAATCGAACGCTGGAGACACAAAACACCTCCCCCACAGACTGTTGCCTATGGCGCTACGGCAAATAATCCACCGAAAATCCCCAATTCGTATCCAGAATCGGTAGCCACTATCCAGAAAGGGTAGCCACTTTCAGTTGATAATTTGGCCAATACTACTCAGGGGTTGTCCCCTCAACCCCCATTAAGTATTTGAAGGTTGCGCCTTTTTTATTTTTCTGTCCAGCTTTTACATGCCTTTTATTCGGTTTATGCCGCTCCATTTCCGGCGAGCGACTTACTGAAGTTAACTTCAGCGCCGGGTCTTTTTCCACTCATGACCCGTTTGGGTCATGAGCCATTCTGTCGGAGGAAGTACCCTCCTCTATTAGTCGGCCGGGACGAGAAGCTGAGCGCCATGATGGCTGCTCTGACGACATCCGGCCCAACAACAGAAGCTTTGCCGAGACTACTGAACCTAGCCCAGGTTGGGCTCCGGGGGGCGGCGAATGTCGAAGCTCACGGCCAACTTGCTTCTCCTGTTCGCCGCCGCTCTGTGGGGCTTCGGGAATGTGGCGCAAAAGACCGTGCTCGATCACCTCGATGCGCTGAGCGCCGTTGGCCTGCGCTGCCTGATTGGCGGACTGCTTGTGCTACCCTTCGCCCTGACCGAACGGCGAGTGCCTGCCGGCGCCGGCCATTTTTCCAGTCTGGTCCGGGTGGTCGCGCTGTTTGCCGTCTCCATCGTGCTCCAGCAGCTCTGCTATCTCGGCGCCACCGTCACGAATGCAAGCTTCCTGATCAGCACGGCAACGGTGATCACGCCCCTGGCCGCCTGGCTGCTCGCCGGCGAACGTCCAACGGCGGGTCTCATACTCGCCGCCGGATCGACCGTGATCGGCTGCCTGCTTCTGTCAGGCGGGATCGCCGGTTTCAGCGGCGGCGATCTCACCGCCATCCTGTCGGCCGGCTGCTATGCGCTCTGGACGGTCGAGCTTGGCCGACACATGCAGGCCCATGCGCGTCCGCTCACGGCCGCGGCCGCACAGTTCCTCGGCGTAGCAGCCTTCGCCCTTCCGCTCGGGGCGGTGCACGGCAACCTCTCATTCACAGCGGCTTCCGAAGCTGCCCCCGAACTCTTGGTGCTTGGGGTTTTCTCCACCGCGCTCGCCTTCGGCATACTGATTGCCGCCCTGCGCTTCACCTCCGCCAGCCATGCCGCCGTGATCGTCAGCGCCGAAAGCGTCTTCGGCGCCATGGCTGCGGCGATCTTCCTCGGCGAGCGGTCTTCTGCCGTCGGCGCGTTGGGCGCCGCGATCATTCTCGGCTCGATCCTTTCGGTCGCGATGTCGAACCGCATGCCGATGGCACGCCTGCCCTTGCGAACTGACCCCAGCGCTCTCGACGCCTTCGGAGCCGCCCCGGGGGGCTGGGGCACTCCTGCCACCGCCAATCCAGGTCACGAGGAGGCATTCCATGACCCTTCCCGGTAACGCCCTCACTAATCCTGCCAGCCGTGGTCGGGCGCGTCGAAAACGGTCTGTCTTTGAGCTGGGTAACATGGTCGGGCGCCATCATCAGGATTCGAGGTCCAGGTCTCACTCGGACCCGGGACAGCGGGCCAATTCATTGCTGAGACTGGCAACGCTCACAGCCGCGGCGTTTTGGTGTCCGACGGCACATAGTGCCAACGTCGATGGAGCGATGCTGAATGTAGACGTCGCGGTCGTGTTCGCCGTGGATTTCTCGTCGTCGATCGACCCCAGGACCGCCGACCTGCAACGCGAGGGCCATGCCGCAGCACTCACCTCGCCCGAGATCATCGGCGCCATCTCCGATAACTACCTTGGCTGCATCGGCGTGGCATATTTTGAATGGTCAAGCGTCGGCCACGCTCGCACCGTGCTGCCCTGGACCCGTATCTGCGGATTGGAAGATGCCAAGGCAGCCGCGGCGGTGATCAGAACGAGCGGCGACACCGGCTATATCCGTCGCGGCCGGGGCGGAACATCGGTTTCGGCGGCCATCGACGTTGGAAGCCTTCTGCTTGATCGGTTTCCGGGAAACGCGATGAGGAAGGTGATCGACATCTCCTCCAACGGCGAGAACAACGACGGGCTTCCCGTTCAGCCGAGCAGGCAGAACGCCATTGACAAGGGATACACGATCAACGCGATAGCGATTCCGCCGGACGAGGAGGATCCCAAGCAACCACTGGCAACCTACTTCGCCCGGTCCGTCATCGGCGGCTCCCAAGCTTTCGCCATATCGCTGACGGGGCCGCGCGATTACGCAGCTGCCCTTCGCCGCAAGCTGGTCATCGAGGTCGGTATGAACGTGGTAACATACAAACAGGGAGTAACTAGAGACCGGAACACGGGAGGATGAAATGATTGTCAAGCATTGTCTTTTGGTCGTCGCGGTCACGACGCTCTGCCTCGGATCTGCCCAGGCCCAGTCTGTGAAACAAGCCATAGAAGCCGCCAATGCCGAGTTCGTGAAGGCATACAACAGTAAGGATGCAGCCGGGGTCGCGTCGAAGTACGCGGATGATGCGGCCGCATTCCCGCCAGATATGGCGCGGGTCGACGGCCGCCAGAATATCCAGAAGCTATGGCAGGGCGCGATCGATATGGGCATATCGGAGCTCGCGCTCACCACGCTTGAAGTCCAGGAATGCCGAAATCTTGCATACGAGTCCGGGACTTTCTCCCTCAAGGCACCGGGCAAGGATTCGAAGCTGGTGGATGCCGCCGGCAAGTATGTGGTGGTCTGGAAGAAAGGACCGGACGGCGGCTGGAAACTCTACCGGGACATATGGAACTTCGATCCCGGGAAATGAAGGTAGCCTTGGATGGCGGGCGCCTCATGGCCAATCAGAGACCCTCGCCAATTTCGTGGGGTACATTTGCAGCTCGGTACCGAGTCACCTGCCGGAGGAGCACATGGCGAAACTCACCATTGATCAATACCTGGCGGCGGCGGCGGCGCGGCTTGCCCATCTGACGCAGACCTATGCTATCGTTTTTTTTTCGCCAGTATCGCGACTATGTTCGCGATACTGGCGTACGCACCATCAGCGGGATTAGCCGCCAGGTTCGCGCTCGCGACGATTGTGGTCGCAATCACCGTTTATGGGGTCTTGGCAGCCAAGGCCGCCATGGATGACTTAAAGGCGATGCTGGACGATGCGGTCGACGACTTCTCGGGCAGCCGCTTCGGCGCTCACCTGAAGCAGATACCTACGGCGCTGTTCATCGGAGTAACCGTCATCCTCGTTCTCGCGATGGGGGTGACGCAGCTGTGGGCGATCATTTCGGCCTGACTGGGCTGGGTCCCGACTGTGTGGCCTGCGGCCGCTGGCGGGGCGCGGGATAGGCCGACCTGACACCGGGAAATGGCAGCAAGAGCGTCAACAATGAAGCCCGGCCAATATCGACTTGAACAACCGAACTCGGGGCGCAAGTCCGGCCCATAGTTGGGGTGGCACGCTTATCCTTGGCCTGGTGTTCTCGCGCTATATCGATGAAACAGCCAGCCGATTCTGGCCAGCAACGATACCGCGGAAGAAACATAGAATGACTGGGCAAATCAGGAGCACGACAGCGCCGAGGTTCAGAGCGGCGCTCGCGGAGCCGATCGAGTTGGAAAGCTTTCCGCCGATCACCGATCCAACCGGGCTCCCGGCATAGAAACGCTGTGCGGTAGGCCCCGCAGGTGGCCCTGTGCCAGCGCTCCCTGTAAGTTCAGTCACCGCCTCCATCGCGGCATTCCATCGGAAACGCCGTCTCCGCGAAGGCGTCGCCAATTGCGTCAATAGTAACCCAGCGCCCGCATCAATCCCGTCATGAAGGTTCTGGTCGAGCGAAATCCTAGCGGCATAGACCGGCGCCTGAGTTTTCCGTGCGCCGCTCTTGGATTCGTCCACTGTGAGGTTCGAATTCTCCGGCGCGCCTTTTTTCTGCTCATGACCCAAATGGGTCATGAGCAGTCCCTACGAAGGGCTATCCTTTGAGCGAGAAGCTGAAGGGCGTTGCGCCCTCGGGAAGGCGAAGCCGCTCACACACCAATTGGCAAAGGCCTTCTAGGAACAGTGCCTCGAATCGACGCGCTCGTGGGAGTCAACGGTCTCGGAAGACCGGACGGTCTGCCCAAGGATAATTGAGATGCAACCCTTGTCTACAGTTCTTGGCATGGGACTGTTGAGCACAGTTCCACTGATCGTGGGCCAGCCCGCGCCTGGTGTTTCTCATGTCGAGAAGCCTTGCCCCTGCGAGACTCACGAGAAGTGGCTTCTCATGCCATCAGCCGATGAAGTCGACGTCGCGATCGTTCTTGCGGCCGATATGTCGGGTTCCATCAACCAGAGCGAGGCAGCCTTGGAGCGGGAGGGCTACGCATCTGCCTTGGAATCAACCGACGTGCTGGAGGTGATCAAGGAGGGTCCACAAGGCAAGGTCGCCGTCACCTACCTCGAATGGTCGAGCGCGGGCACTTCGGAGACACGATTGGATTGGGCGATCCTGTCCGATGCGCATGACGCGTCTTTCATCGCGGGAGCCATTCGGGATGACTCAGAACGGAAGCACAGCGGTCCGCATGGCTCGAAAACATCGATCTCGTACGCCATCGATGTATCTGTCGACGCCTTTGACAAACTTCCGGCCAGGGCGTCGCGCAGGATCATCGACATCTCCGGCGACGGAACAAACAATGACGGATTTCCAGTTGAGGATAGCCGCCGGAGAGCGCTGCAGAAAGCGATCGTGATTAATGGCCTGCCAATTGGCCACGACGTTGAAAATGGCGAGACTATTCCGGAATATTACGAGCGGCACGTTATCGGAGGACCGGGCTCCTTCATGGTTACCGCCAACAGCGCCGCCGAATTTCGGCAGGCAATCACATATAAGCTAGCGAGAGAAGTGGCATTCCTCTCAAGCGGGGCTCGTCCCGGACTTGTCGGCCGCGCGGGCGGTCTGCAACAGATCGAGACCTATCAGCGGCGACACCCTGCGGGAGCGGTGATGTCTACGGCGTTCGATTTTGCGGCGTCGAAACCGGCACTTGACCCGACCCGATTCTTCCTTCGCGCACGTGGAGCGGCAACAGACGAGGACCGACGGCTCCAACAGACAAGAAACCGAACAAAGCCGATGATGTCACACGAGATTGAGGGAGGAGATTATGAAATACCTCGTAAATTGGAACGAGCGGCCACAGGGATCGGCGATTGAATACGAGAACGTCCAAAAGCGCATCCTGAAGATCTTTCAGCACTGGGAAATACCCAGCGAAATCAAGGTACATGCCTTCGTGGTGCGGGTTGGCGAATGGGGTGGCAGCATGCTGTTCGAGGCAGATGACCCGCTGCTAATGCACAAAATGTGTTCGATCTCCCCGGCGTTCCAATTCGAAGTGCATCAGGTCATCGACGTTCAGGACGCGGTTCGCGTCGAGATGGAAGCTATCAAATGGCGGGATGAACTTCCTTCCTCAACGCCTACTCGGTGTCAGTAGACCATTCGCTTTAGCGTTCGGCTTCCGCCGCGCAGCAATCACTGCGTCACCGGCAAATGGCAAAGCACCCCTCCGAAAATGGTCGAGCGTTCTTTGCCACAGGGCCGGTAACCAGAAAGTTTGCAATTGATCCGCCATGT